>JBJEAY010000106.1:0-3204 GCA_051869575.1 Prevotella sp.
ATTCAGCCTCGTCCCAATGAGATAGTTGCAGATATCCCAAGAAAGCGGCGAGTTGTTTTTCTGCACGATTCAGCATATTGATGGCAATGTGCAGCGCCTCCACATTCCTGTACTTTTCCGCCAATCTGATATATGTCTCAGTCTTCGGTTTATATCCGTCCTCTGCCTTTAGTCCAGAAGGCATAGCAGCCTTGTAGATGTCGCCTATCGGTGCGAGGTAATATTCGGCAATCCATTGCCACAGTTTGAGTTGCTTGTCGAGTAGCATGGGTTTCTCGTCGGCAATGTCAATGATATCCTTTGTTTTGTATCCCTTTGGCTCTTCATCGTGAGTCCTCACCACTATTCCGACATACGTCTTCTTAGGACCGAAATTCACTAATACGCGCATACCGAATGCAATCTGTTCCCGCAGTCTTTCAGGAACGGCATAGGTGAAATAGCCCTCAAGTGGAACAGGCAATAAGATATCAGCGTATTTCATGAGAAACAAATTAGAATAATGTTCTTTCTGCCCAGTCGCCGCGGTCGAGATTACGATAACCTACAGCTTCGGCTATGTGGTTGAGTTGCACTTGTGGAGAGCCTGCCAAGTCGGCTATTGTGCGAGCCACCTTGAGAATACGCCCGTATGCTCGTGCCGACAGTTTCAGTTTTTCCATAGCCATACGTAACATGTCGAGAGACTTCTCGTCGGGCTGTGCGTACTCATGTAGCATACGTTCGGTCATCTGCGCATTGCAGTGTATTCCCTTAATGTCCTTGTAACGTTCTTCCTGTATTCTGCGTGCAGCAATCACACGCTCACGGATTGCGGCACTGGGTTCTCCTGGCTTCATGACAGATAGGTCCTTAAATGCCACTGGTTGGATTTCGCATTGAATATCAATGCGGTCAAGAAGCGGACCGCTTATCTTATTCATATATCTCTGTATCTGTCCCGGTGTACAAACGCAATTGTGTGTCGAGTCGCCATAATAGCCGCATGGACATGGGTTCATTGATGCTACAAACATAAATGAACATGGGTATTCAACGGTGTATTTCGAGCGTGAGATAGTAATCTTACGGTCCTCCAAGGGTTGACGCATCACTTCAAGAACGCTACGGTTGAATTCTGGCAATTCATCACAGAAAAGCACCCCGTTGTGAGCCAATGATATTTCTCCAGGCTGAGGATTGGTGCCGCCACCGACAAGAGCCACCGAGGATATAGTGTGGTGAGGCGAACGGAACGGCCGCTGGGAAATGAGTGATGTGTCGCGACTAAGTTTTCCAGCCACACTATGTATCTGTGTTGTTTCCAGACTCTCTGAGAGTGACAGTGGAGGCAAGATGGAGGGCAAACGTTTTGCCATCATCGACTTACCGCTTCCCGGAGGCCCCACCATAATAATGTTATGCCCACCTGCAGCAGCCACTTCCAGTGCACGTTTAACATTCTCCTGTCCCTTAACATCAGCAAAGTCGAGGTCAAACTGGCATTGCTGCTGATAGAAGACGGCACGCGTGTCAATTTTCTCGGGTTGGTATTCATCGCTGCCATTAAAGAATCTGACAACATCCGACAGGCTGTCCATACCGTAAACATCGAGATTATTTACCACAGCAGCCTCGCGCACGTTCTCGTGTGGCACAATAAGTCCGCGGAAATGTTCCTTTCGCGCTCTAATGGCAATAGGCAAGGCACCGCGTATTGGTCGCAGTGAACCGTCAAGGCCAAGTTCGCCCACAAGCATATACTCCTTGAGTCGGTCACTTTCCACCTTACAATCTGCGGCCAGTATTCCAATGGCAAGAGGGAGGTCGTATCCGCTACCCTCCTTGCGGATGTCAGCAGGCGACAGATTGACAGTAATATCAGAAATGGGCATTCTGAAACCAATATTTGTGAGGGCAGCTTTTATTCGGTCGTAGCTCTCTTTAATGCTTGTGTCAGCCAAACCAGACAAATGAAACATTACACCACGGTCGATATTTATTTCGACGGTGACGGTGATGGCCTCAAGGCCCATTACGGCTGCGCAGAAAGTCTTTACTAACACTTTATCCTTTGGAAATTAAAGAATTTATAAAAAATAAATAATTAAAGTCCCTTGGTCTTGAATGCCAATGCGTACATCTTCATCTGCTTCATCATTGCAAGCAGACCATTGCTGCGTGTCGGACTGAGGTGTTCCTTCAGTCCTATCTTGTCGATGAAGTAAAGGTCGGCATCAATAATCTCCTGTGGGGTATGGTCGCTGAGCACACGTATGAGCAGTGCAATAATTCCCTTGACGATGAGTGCATCGCTTTCAGCCGTGAAATGCAGTAGGCCGTCGCTATAGTCGCACTGAAGCCACACTCGGCTTTGGCATCCGTCGATGAGATTACTCTCTGTCTTGTATTTCTCGTCGAGCGGAGCTTGTTCATTACCTAAATCTATGAGCAACTGGTACTTGTCCATCCAATCGTCAAAACCGGAGAACTCCTCTATTATCTCGTCTTGTATTTCATTTATTGTCATGATATAATATATAATTTACAACATTCAACTTTCAATATTCAACTTTTTGCTTCCACTATCTTGAATAGTTTGTCGCTTTGTCTTATCTTACCCGGAACAGGTATTGACACATGTGTGCCCTTGGGAGCATGCTCCACGGGGTCGAGTTCAAGTCGTATTTCCTTGGCTTCGAGATACATCACACCAGTTGTTGGTCCCGTGACAAGCAGTTTGTCACCCAACTTAAAGTCGGCTGCCTCGACCGTAAATTCCGCAACACCGAGTTTGCTGAAGTATTTCACTCCCTTGCCGATATATACCTTTCGCTCCGTTGCGTTCGACCCGTAGTTCTTGTTCCATTCGCCAAGCGTCTGTCCTTGATAGTAGCCGTCCCAAAATCCGCGGTTGAACACAGTGGCGAGTTGGCTGTCCCACTCGTCCTTCTTCTCCTCGGTGAAAGTGCCTTCGAGCACACTGCGTATAGCCTCTTTATATGTTTTGACGACGGTATATACATATTCGGGACCGCGGGCGCGACCCTCGATTTTGAACACCCTTACTCCCGACTCCATCATGCGGTCGATAAATCGCACTGTCTTCAGGTCTTTGGGACTCATGATATACTTGTTGTCAATCTCAAGTTGGTTACCCGTTTCGGCATCAGTCACCACGTATGAGCGTCGGCATATCTGAATACATTCGCCGCGGTTGGCTGA
>JBJEAY010000107.1:0-3203 GCA_051869575.1 Prevotella sp.
ATTTTGGTTAGCAGTCCTAACTTTTATCCACGGACAATATCTGTAGAGCCCAAAATTCTTTTATCTTGTTCAACATTCTGATAGAAAGGCATAGGAGCCATTGACTCCCATTCTTTCTTTGTATATAAAACAGGGATTATGCTTTCATCAAGTCCCCACCCCAAGTCAGTAAGTGGATAAACAATATTGTCATAGTCCGACTGTTCTATATTCGACTTATCCAATATGACAAGCAAATCCCAATCGCTGCCTTCGCTATAGTTACCTCTTGCCCTGGAACCATAAAGCAGCAACCTCGCATTCTCTGGAAGCACGTTCTTCGCAACCTCCTTAATGCTCTCAACAACTTTATCTTCGCTCATAATATCCGTTATTTGCCGCAAAGATACGAACTATTTTCCATTCCTCCAAACTTTTCGCCGATTATTTGCAGAATTATTATGCGAAAGTCCCTCGCCACCGTAGGGTCTTACCTCGTGTAAGACCGCCCACTGCCGCATGCTCAATTAGGGGCCGTGGGCATCTCGCCCGCGGCTGTTCACTTATCCTTCTTCCCCACAATCCAGTTCCACATTATCACAAGGAATATCGACCACAATAGTATCTGCATATATTAAACTTTCACATCATAAAGTTTCGCTTTTCCCATTCATCCCAATCAACAGTCAAAATGTATTCCATCAATAGCATCAATCATGTGGGATAATCGACCACGGTCTCTAATGGGTTCTCTCATAAATTAACTGTTTATCGCGAGATACACTATTAACAGCAAACGGCAACAAAGTACCATCTGTCACAAGATCAACAGGACGGCCTAACATCTTCTCCAGCTCATCTGCCATTATCGCATGTTTAAGCAAGCTCACCTTGGCATTGTTGTCAAAAGTCACCAGAATGTCTATGTCGCTATTTACGTTCTCCTCCCCTCGTGCATACGAGCCAAACAACCAAGCCTTCAAAACCGGTTGGGTTTTGAAGTAGTCTGAAATCGTTTTTATCATTACATTTGAACTCATATCTATATATTTTTGCCGCAAAGATACAAACTATTTTCCATACCGCCAAACTTTTCGCCGATTATTTGCAGAATTATCGGGATAACCCGTAAAAGTGTGTGCATTAGGTCGCTTACTTCGTCATTGCTCATTTGCGCAGCCACTGGGAGCGTGGGCGTCTCGCCCGCGGCCAGCATAGACACCTCCACCGTCCTCCGTAGCGAAGGCCTCCTCCAGCTTCGCCGCGGCAAGATCCTCATCCCCGAACTGCGAAATTTATCATGATTTCCATGTGACATGTGACGCTTGCTCACAAGGAATAGGAACAGATGCATTATCGACAATTTGTGATATCCCTTATGTTTCCTTTCTTGTCTGAATTAGCATCTCGCCATTGTTTGGTGGTCATGCCGAATATGGCTACATTAAGCACATCTGCCTCGTTGGCATAGATGATACTTGCCTGGTGAGGTGTCACCTCTTCAGATTGGTGAGACCTGCCTGCATTCTAAAGTGGTCAAATTCGACCACTTTAAAATATGGGTTATGAATCATTTCCCAAGTGCCAAGAAACTCTATTGTATAACGGTTACGCAGCCAATTCTTGATTATATCAGCTGCACGGCTTTCGCTTTCCTTAGCGTTCGCCATATCTGTTAGAGATATATAGTCTTGTTCTTTATATGATACAACACTTATCTCCGTGTCTTCTACTTTTATCTTTGCCATAATGAATGATTATTTGCTTTAATTTCAATCCCAGTCGCTGCTTTCACTATAGTTACCTCTTGCCCTGGAACCATAAAGCAGCAACCCCTTTGAGACAAGGCATTCAATCTTCAACTGTTTGCCCTAAAATATTCAGAAAAGTATCTATATCTATGACATCAAGTTTGGGAAAATCTATATCTCGCAAAATACCAAAATGTTTGTCTTGGCTAACAATATATTTTGCGTTAGAATGAATGGCACAATCCACAAATTTGTTATCGTCAGGATCGGCTTCAATCAACTTGAATCTATAAACAGGATTGATGAATAAAATGCCATAAGCACATTATGGTATGGACTTTTGCTTGGTATAGACATCAAGAGGCAATTAGTGTCCAAGACAATCCTTTGAACATTTTTCATATAATATCAATATGGAGTCCTCATGTGTTCATTCTTCCACTTCTCGATTGTAGAACAATCAATAACTTTATCATCCCAAAGCCTATCCGCCTCCTCCATTGCCTTTTGGGCAAAATACTCAGAAAGAAGATTTCCAATCTCCTTCATCTGCTCATCAGACTTAACATATTCCATTAGTCCAATGACCTTCATTTGATAAGGTGAAAATACTGTTGCTTCCATAATTCTTTTCTTTTTTATTTGCAAAGATACAAACAATTTTCCATTCCTCCAAACTTTTCGCCGATTATTTGCAGAATTATCATGCGAAAGCGACCCGCCACGACTATTCACATTATCTTATTATTCTGGCTTACCGTCCGAAATCCTCAATCCGAGATGATAGAAGTCTGAAATGGCCTGTAGGTCTTCCTTCTTTTGCTCATTATTGGTATTGCTATAGATATACCACCCGTCAGACTCATGCTGCCATATATTGCCTTTCTCCACAGGACGTTTCTTCTTTCCTACAAGAGGCCAACCAGCCCTCATTCGCCCTACCCTTTCCACACGCTCAAATCCTATTCTGCGAAACACATCAATTTCCGTGTCAATGGCAGTTTTATTACATACAACAGTTCCATCTGCAAACATCACACGCAATCCCTTTGTATAACACCAAGTCGCGCTTAATCTGACTAAGCGTCGGCTCGATGTCCTTTCCGATAATCGGCAGAATCTCATCACGAATGATGTTCTCCTCTGCCTCGTTAATCTGTCGGATAACGTCATCTGGGAGTTTAACATTCCTACGTTCACATTTTTCTATGATTCGCTTTTAATCATTATCTACTCCTCTATATTTTTGGTTCGGGTGTTTTGGGGTATCTGGATACTTCAACAGAAGTTTGCCTTCAGAAATCATCCGTGGAATAATCTTGTTTCGTAAGTATTTGGGATTACGGCCAACCTTTGCGGAAATTTCGTTCAATGAAGTCCACTCAACGGTGGAGCTAACAATACGCTTACAAATATCCTTATAACTCTCCCATTCCTTTATCTCTGAGCTTGCCACCAAGTTCTCTGAGCTTG
>JBJEAY010000108.1:0-16870 GCA_051869575.1 Prevotella sp.
TAAAGAGTTGTTTGTCACTTACTTTGGTATTCACTTAGTTTTCCACCAGCTCGGGCAAGGCTTTATCGTTGATGCGGAATGCAAAGGGAGAAAACTCCTTGTCGCGGATGTTCAGTACGCTCACCTCGCTGATATGAGGGTTGGAGCCGCTTTTCTTGACCAATAATACACTCTCTGCCTTGTTGATCATCTCCGTACCTATATGACCTCTCACGTTGTTGTCGGCTTTGTTGAGGTGAAGGACACAATGGATGTGAACCATGTATTTGGATGACCATCGCATCAGGTTATTCACTACCTGTACGGATTCCGTGGTGCTGTTGATGTCCAGCATCAGGTCACGGATGCCATCGATGACGACAAGGCCGTAGCCTTCTTTGCGGGAAAGGGCGTAGTCGATGACCTCCATACGCTTTTGAGGTGAATATTCCCTCAGGCAGATGAAGTCAAGACTGTTGCAATCAATGTCTTCCGGCAGATGTGAAAGCTTTAGGATGCGTTTCAACACCTTCAGACAGTGGAACTTGCTCTGCTCCGTATCTACATATAGGATTCTCCGCTTGCCCTCGGGCAGTTTTGCCCAGTATTCCAAAACCTTGCTGTTGGTGAGGGCTGCTGACACGACCGCTGAAAGGTTAAAGGTTTTCTTGGCCTTGGTCTTTCCCGTAGATAGGCTGAAATTGCCCAATGTAGCAATGACGGAATTGAACACCTTGATGATTTCCATCGGCATCGGGCATGTGTAGGATGCCTTGATAGATGCTTCCTGAAAAATGCGCTCGTTTTCTTCCGCGCTGTTCGCAAATGTTTCCATAATCGTTTATTGTTTGTCACTCTTTATGTTTATGAATTTCATTCTCATCTCCAAGTAGGACAATGTCAATGGCGGGAAGATAGTTGCGCCGCATGTACTTGATCAGGTCTTTGCGGTCGAAATAGGTCAGTTTTCCGCCTGGCGCATGGCGAGGAATGGCTCCAGCACTTACCAGTTTCTGAAACCACCCTTTCGACATGCCCATATAACGGGCTGCCTCGTCCGTGGTCAGCATCTCCTTGCTGACATAGTAGTGCTCTTCCAACCACTCTATCCGCTGCTTCAGGCGACTTATCGCCTCCTTGCCAATGTTTTCCAATGCCATCAGACGCTCTTCAAACGTCTTTTCTGTTCCTGTCGATTGTTTTTCCATCTACTATATATAATAATGTGTAAATACTTGAATAGATTTGCCCCGAACTTCCTTCTTTTCTATTTCCATGTGTCAAACAACTGCTGGTTGACATTGCGGGATATGAAATCGATGGGCAGCTTGGCGTAGATTTCAGTAGTCTTGATGGACGAATGCCCCATCATCACTTGAAGGACCTCCTTAGGCACGCCTTCGCCAAGGATAATTGTACAGGCGAATGTGTGACGGGCAACATGGCTGGTCAGGGGAAACAGGCAACCGATGGCGGCACCGATGCCTTTCAGAAAGTAATTGTATTTCTGTATGCTTGGTACAGTAGGTTTGTTGCCTGTTCTTGCCAGTATTTTCTGTGCATAAGGCAACAGGGGAACTACATACTCGCTGCCTGTCTTGACGCGCTGACCATCTATGTACGGATTGCCGTTAATCGTTACCACATGCTTTTCATAGTCAAAACCAAGCGCATCGCTGAATGCCATGCCGGTAAATGTCTGAAAAAGGAAGAAATCCATATACATGGCTTCCTTTCCGTCTGGCATCTTGTCACGCAGTGACTGCAACTGAATGACTTGATCCTTGGTAAGATGTGGCCTGCGACCGCCTTTACCTCGTTTGTCCACAAAACGGCTATACGGGTTTTCTTTGATCAGTCCCAATCGATAAGCCTCCGACACAAAACTTCTGAACCTTTTGTGGTAGTTGTGGACAACAGACTGGCTTCTGCCAAGTGTGTTGGTCTTCTCATTCTTCTCCTCACGTATGAAAATGTCGAAGGCACAGATGTTTTCATAGGTAATGTCTTCAAAAGTGCGGAACTTGCCGAAACGCTCCAGTGCCCTGTAGGTCACCAGATGGCCTTTCTTTGTACCTTCTTTCAACACCCTGCATTCAATGCGGTTCTTCAGCCATTTCATGAAGTCTTTGTTCATGTCTGCTTCACGAGGAAGTAGCCTTCGGAATTTCGTGGGTGTCAGGTAATCTCCATTGACTTCCAACGTTATCAGAACTCTCTCGCAATCTCTTGCAACCCTATTAATGCTGGCATTAAGGGCTCTGCTGTCTTGGTGGTTGACCACCTCGCCGTCTTTCCACTGGAAATCGAAGAGCTTGACTCGTGTGTTGACATACACTCTCCTCCCTTTCAAAGTAACGATAACCTCAACGACACCACGGGTGACATCGGAGGCTACTTTCTGCCTGTCAAAGACAATTCTAATTCTTTTGTCCATTGTTTGTAAGTTTAATAATGATGATACGTGTTTTGGTTGGGCGCAAAATTAACATGATTGCCCTTTATAGCAATGAATGTCTGGTATAGACTTGTTGATGTCTATACTTGCTCTATACAATCTATACAATTTTCCATAGTTTCCACTGATGGTATTAGGTTTTTTTTCTTCAATATAACCGTCCATTAATTTTTTTATCCATCCACTCCAATTCCTATAGGCACGCCGCCAAAGTGAATTGTTTTTGGAGTAATTACAAGGTGTATTGGACAAAATGAAGAGAAAGGCCTCCGCTGTCTTTCAACGTGCGGCAGCGGAGGTCAGGCTGACATAGGATTACTATTTCTTTGCCTTGAAATACTCCGTCACTTCGAGATAGACGAGATAACTGTCATTATGAACGCCTTTTGTCCTGTTGGCTTTAAGCTCGCTTCTCTTTACGCGGCTGATGGCATTGGCCAGTTTGTCGGCAGTCATGAAATTACCGGCACAGGTCATAAGCGACTTCCTTTGCTCTATTACTCTTTGCCAGTTCTTGACAATCATGCTTCTGTCGCAAAGAGCTGCAAGGAATAACCCTATGCTGCCTGTATGGGCGACTTCTTCGCAAAAACCTTCTTCGCATAGCAGAAGGGAGTGGAGAGTCTGTTTTACCTCATTCTCGTCCTTGGTGTCGAAAAGACGATGGAGGTATGCTATGTGTGCAAGTTTCTCAAAATCCTCCTCTGATAGACGGCAGCCAAGGGTCATCGGTGGTGTGACAGGCTGTTTCTTGCTCCTCTTTGCCTCTCTCCTTCGACGAGGGTAAAGCGCATGGTTCAGCAGATGACGCATGTCTTTTTCACTGAAATCATCCTTGCTCATAATAGGGCTTAGGATGGATTCCGGCAACATGAAGACCTTACGGATCTTCCACAGGTTGACCTCATGGCTGTTTCGGCAGCATGACCGCTGACAGTCGATGTGGCGGTGGAGACGGAAGAATAGTTCCCCCGCATCACGTTGCTTCATCCCGTTTTCCACGACCTCTGTCATGTAGAGGTCTCTTGATTGGGTGAAAAGACTCACCAGTTCCTTGCAACTGTCACTTTCACGCAATACGTGAATGTGATCCTCTACCGCATTCTTACATGTGGCAACAAATTTTTTTTTCTTCCATTGTTTTGATTTTTAAAAATAATGTGTTATACAATATTATTATTTGTTTTCTCTGCAATCATTTGGCTTTCGCTAAAAACAGACTGCAGGGATAGAATTGTTGACATTGATAGTTCATCCGGTATCATAATGCTGTCAGTGCCTGGATTCTCATCCAGTCTGGACAATGATGAACAGCGACCGTGCGCCAAAAAGAAAGAACATTGAGTTGGCTGGTTAATTGCTTTTAGTCGCAGATATTTATTAAATATGGTACGCTATTGGGACTGTAGCGTTTTGCGTACAAAATAAGAATACTTATATGAAATACAAAAAAAGCGAGAAGAATGAATCTTCCCGCCCTCATCTCATGTCCAATGAGTAAGTACGTATCTCATTTCCACACGTTAAGGAAACGTGCGTCAAGGTTTCTCTTCATAAACTCCAGTGGGAGCTTAGCATAAATTTCCGTGGTCTTGATGGATGCGTGCCCCATCATCACCTGAAGCACCTCCTTGGGCACTCCCTCTCCGAGGATGATGGTACAGGCAAAAGTGTGACGGGCAACATGGCTGCTGATGGGAAACTGGCAGCCAAGAGCCAATCCGATTCCCTTCAGATACTGATTGTACTTCTGTATGCTGGGAACAGCGGGCTTGTTGCCAGTCCTTTCGAGTATTTTCTGTGTGTAGGGGAGGATAGGCACAACGAATTCCTCTCCGGTCTTGATACGACGGGAATGGATGAAGGGATGGCCATCTATATCGATGACATGCTCCTTGTAGCAGAATTTGCTGGCATCCGTGAACGCCATGCCCGTGAATATCTGGAACAGGAAAAAGTCGAGATACCTGTTATCTACAGAGTTTGGAGACTGGTCACGCATCTTGATGAGCTTCTTCACCTGCTGCTTGTCAAGATGAGGACGCTCGCCGTTCTCTCCGCGCTTGTCCACAAAGCGGGTGTACGGGTTCTCACGTAGAAGACCGATGCGGTAAGCCTCCGTGACGTAAGACTTGAAGCGCTTGTGGTAGTTGTGGATTGCAGCCTGTGTCCTCTTGATTTGTACGCCTGTCTCAGGATCTTTCTCCTCACGCAGGAACATATCGAAGATATAAATATTATCCAGAGTAATGTCTGCAAAGGTCTGGAACTTGCCGAAACGCTCCAGTGCCCTATAGGTCACCATGTGTCCCTTTCTGGTTCCTTCCCTCAGATTCCGGTGCTTGATGCGTTGCTTCAGCCATACCATGAAGCGTATTCCGTGCCTCGTTCTTTCAGGCAGGTGCGTCTTGAAAATGTCAGCTCTCATGGGTTCTCTGTTAAACTCCATGCCGATGAGGATTTTCTCACAGTCATCGACATGTTCCTGAATGATTTGGTTCAGGAACATGGAGTCGGGGTGTGAAACTACCTCTCCGTCCTTCCACTGATAGCTTTTGAGCTTGGCACCTGTTCCTACGTAAACACGAGTACCCTTAATCGTAACTATCACTTCCACAGTGCCTTCCGTTGTCATGGAGGCTGCTTTTTGTCTGTCAAAGACAACTCTGATTCTCTTGTCCATATTATTTAAGAACATGTTTTTGAGCTATGAACATCTTTTTACGAACATGTACGGATATTCGCCGTTTCAGCTCGTCTTTGGGGTTCTGAAGCTCGGGTTTTACAATGCCGCCCGAAATTTCAGTGACACATACCTAAAAAATAAGATACTGATTATCAGATATATAGTCTTTTTGACCTTATGAAAAGAGACAAAAAATAAAATGGGACTAAATTCATAGTCCCATTTTTAAGCCGTTTCCGACCCGTTCAGTGACCCGCATGGGGCTCGAACCCATGACCCCAACATTAAAAGTGTTGTGCTCTACCAGCTGAGCTAGCGAGTCATCCATTTGGGATGCTTTACTTGAAAAGCGGTGCAAAGGTACGCACAATTTTTGAATTAACCAAATTATTTAGCGTTTTTTTGCTATTCTTGGGCTGAATTTGTCGGATTTTCAGTCTCTACGGCTTTTTCTTCACCTTCTTTTACCACATATCTCTTGTAATAGGCGATGAGAAGGGTGGTGAGTGGAAGGGCAACGATGAGTCCAATGAAACCTAACAGGGCTCCCCATACCGACAGCGACAGGAGCAGGATGGCGGGATTGAGACCCATCGCCTTGCCCATAATCTTCGGGGTGAGCACCATGTCGGTGATGGCCTGCACGACGATGAACACAATCACTGCCGAACCGAATATCAACCAGAAATTCTCGCCAGTATCCACTGCCTTAAGTGCCGAGAGAAGTATCATCGGTATGAAGGCGAAACCATGGAGATAGGGTACGAGGCTAAGCAGACCGATGAGGATGCCTAGACCGATGGCCATGGGGAAGCCGATGATGGTGAATCCGATGCAGAACAGAATGCCGATGCATAGTGCCACAAGACTCTGACCGCGCACGTAGCTGTCGAGCTGTGTCTCAACATCGTCCATAAGTGAGCGCCAGAACGGGCGACTCTTCTTGGGGAACATCCTGATGAATCCGGCTGACAGCGTCTCGTAGTCCATAAGGATGAAGAACAGATAGATGAGTGTCACCATCGACGTGATGATACTGATGAGCACGGTGGCGGTCTGGGTGATTACCTCGAACAATCGCGGCATGGCCTTGCGTATGGCGTCGGTAACCTCCTTGTTGTTGAAGAACTTCTGTATCTCGTTGCCGTTCTCATCTATCCACTGGCGTATGGCAAGCGGGAAATTATTGATGTGGGTGGTTTCGTGGAGATAACGCGTCACCAACTCTCCGAGCTTCTCGAATTGCTCTATCATCGGAGGGATGATGAGATATAATATGCCACCAATCACGGCTATGACAAACAGCAGGGTGACGATGATAGAGAGAACGCGCCCCGGGACGTGCAGCCTGCACTGCACGAACTTCACTATTGGGTAGAGCAAATAGGCAAGCAGCCATGCTATGAAAAAGGGCAGCAGCACGCTGCTCAGATAGTTGGTTACAAAGAGTATTGCGCCAACCAGAAATGTGATAAGCATGCCTCTTACGAAGCGGTCGAATGTGATGGTCTTCTCCAGCATATTTCCATATTTTTATGTTAAGTTGTCTGACTTTTGTGTGCAAAATTACAAAACGGAATTAAAATTTGCAAAGATTTTGCTGTTTTTTTTGATAATATGCCGATAATTGTGTACATTTGTAGCCAATATGGGCACTTTGTATATCATTCCCACCCCCGTGGGCAACATGGAGGACATGACATTCAGGGCCATCAGGATACTCAAGGAAGTGGATATCATCTTGGCTGAGGACACGCGCACGTCGGGTGTTCTGCTGAAGCATTTCGGTATTGAGAACCGCCTGATGTCGCATCACAAGTTTAATGAGCACGAGACATCTTCATCCGTAGTGGAGCGACTTAGGGGAGGGCAGAACATCGCATTGATAAGCGATGCAGGCACTCCGGGGATTAGCGACCCGGGATTCTATCTCGTGCGCGAGGCTGCCAAGGCGGGCATTGAGGTGTACACTCTGCCCGGGGCAACGGCTTTTGTGCCGGCATTGGTCACGAGCGGTATGCCATGCGACCGTTTTGCCTTTGAGGGATTCTTGCCTCAGAAGAAAGGGCGGCAGACCAAGATGGAGTCGCTCCGCAATGAGTTGCGCACGATGATATTCTATGAGTCGCCCCGCCGACTGGTGAAGACTCTCACGCAGATGGCAGAGATATTCGGAGGCGATCGACCGGCATGTGTATGTCGCGAGATATCCAAGATACATGAGGACTGCCAGCGCGGAACGCTCTCTTCGCTTGCGACTCATTTCACCGAACAGGAGCCTCGTGGCGAGATTGTGCTCATAGTGGGAGGTGCTGATCCCGACTCTATTCCAACGGAGAAGACTGAGGAGGGGGTGGAGGAGGTGCCACGGAAGAAGAGCAAGTATCAATTAAAGCGGGGGATTTAGAATTAAAAAATTAAAAAATTAAAAAATTAAAATATTGAAATATTAAAGATTCTTCGGAAATATAAAAAATAAAGGATTAAAATTGGATATTATGAAGAAATTGTTTTTTGCTTCTCTTTGTCTGGCGGCCTTAGTGGGATGTCAGGACAATAAGTCAAAAGTGGACAGTGCCGTCACTGCCGAGCGAGACTCGCTCAACAAGGTGATTGCACAGAAGGACAACGAGATTAATGACATCATGTCAACCTTCAATCAGATTGAGGAGGGACTGCGTGAAATCGGACAGGCTGAAGGCCGCATCAGTGTGGCACGTGACGGCGAGGGTGCAAGTCGCACGCAACGCATAGCCGAGAACATGCAGTTTATCCAGCAGACCATGCAGCAGAATCGTGAACTCATCGACAAACTGAGGACACAGCTTCGCGAGAGTAGTATAAATGGCGAACAGCTCAAGAAGACCATCGAGAGCCTGGCCTTGCAACTCGAGGAAAAGGACAAGCAGTTGCAGCAGTTGAGGGCAGAGCTCGACGCCAAGGACATCCACATCATGGACCTCGACGAGAAGATTGCCAATCTCAACTCCAACGTGAGCAACCTCTCCAGCGAGAGTGCCAAGAAGACCGAGACCATCAATGCCCAGGACAAGCAATTACATTCGGCATGGTTTGTGTTCGGCACTAAGAAAGAACTCAAGGAGCAGCAGATTCTCGTGAATGGAAAGGTGCTGCAGGGCAACTTCAACAAGGAGTATTTCACCAAGGTGGATATACGTGTTGACAAGGAGATAAAGCTCTATTCGCGTTCGGCAAAGATGCTCACCTCGCATCCCTCGTCGAGCTACACCCTGCAGCGTGATGCCAACAAGCAATATGTGCTTCGCATCACCGATCCGCAGCTCTTCTGGAGCACAAGCAAGTATCTCGTGGTGTTGGTGGATTAACACTACACATTATTATATATAAAGAGAAATAAAAAAGGTGCAGCCCCTTAGTCAAGAGGCTGCACCTTTTTATGTTATATATTTCTCAACCAAATAGTCTATTAATTCTGCGCGAAATGGTTATTTTTGGTTAATTCGCGCAAAATAGCATGATATTATTTTGCGCGAAATGGGATTTTTTATACCTTTGCAGCAAAATTGCATGTAGATTATGGCAAACAAGATAATTGGAAGGGAAAGGGAGCAGAAAGAGCTGGCAGAGCTGTATCGCACTGACAGACCGATATTTACTGTCGTATATGGAAGACGGCGAGTTGGCAAGACGTACCTCGTAAGGCAGATGTTTGAAAAGATATTTGCCTTTTGTCATACGGGATTGTCGCCGTTTGAATTATCAGCGGAAAAGATAGCCGACCAGCAACTGCGGGCATTCTACGGAAGTCTTGTGCAATATGGCAGCAAATTGAACGAGATACCCAAGACATGGTTTGATGCCTTCGACGAACTCATTCGCCTGCTTCGTAATAAGCAGTCCAAGGACAAACAGGTTATCTTCATTGACGAACTGCCTTGGATGGACACTCCACGCTCAGGCTTTCTGACCGCATTCGAACACTTTTGGAATGGTTGGGGCGCACATCAGGACAACCTTATGCTCATTGTATGCGGTTCTGCCACATCATGGATATCCGACAAACTGATAAACAATAAGGGTGGATTATACAACAGGGTAACCAATGAGATAAAACTCATGCCGTTTACCCTTGGGGAATGTGAGGCTTTTTATAAGTCTAATGGTATTGTGATGTCAAGATACGAACAATTGCAATGCTATATGGCTATTGGCGGTATCCCCTTCTATATGTCATTGCTTAAACGAGGTGTGAGCCTTGCGCAAAATATAGATATGTTATTTTTTGACCGCTCGGCCAAACTCAAGCAAGAGTTTGCCCGACTTTACGGTTCCCTTTTCACCAATTCTGATGAATGTGAAAAGATAATACGTCTTCTTGCGACCAAGCGTCAGGGATATACACGCAAGGAAATAGCCGAAAAGACGGGATTGCCTGACGGGGGCGGACTTTCGTCATCACTAAAGGCACTGGAAGTGAGCGATTTTATATCATCATACGTAAAATATGACCATCCGAAACGCATGGTGTTCTATCGTCTTGTTGACAGCTTCAGCATGTTCTTCCTTTCATTTGTCGAGGGAAACAAGACAAGTGACGAGAATTTTTGGCAAGCAAACATCAAGTCCCAACAACTCACGGCATGGCGCGGATTCTCTTTTGAGACACTTTGTTTCTATCACATACGCCAGATAAAGCATGCCCTTGGAATCAGCGGCGTACACACGGAGTCATCGCCATGGTCGAGCAAGCAAAAGAATGAGGGAGCACAGATTGATATGCTTATTGACAGGGCCGACAACATCATCAATGTCTGCGAGATGAAGTTCTCAGAGGATGAATACACCGTAACCTCATCATACGACAAACAGCTAAGACATAAGATGACAGTGTTCCGTGAAGAGACGAAATGCCGCAAGACCCTCCACCTCACTCTCGTGACAACATTCGGCCTCTATTTTAACGAATACTCGGGAAGCATACAGAATGTTCTTACCATGGACGACTTGTTCAAAACCACCTGAAGGATAATATAAAAACAAGGGTGCAGCCTCATGACTTTGGGGCTGCACCTTTTTTATTGTTTACAAATGTTCTGCATATTAGCGCTGCAATGGTTTGTTGACCATCACAGCAATCTTGTTGGCATTAAACGTGATTTTCTTGCCGCTCTTCATTTCAAATTTCTTTGTGCTCAATGAAGTATTGGCCTTCAAATTCTTATTTGCCTTGGCAATAGCCTGTGCACGAGCAATGGCTTTCTGAGCCTCGGCAGTGAGTTTGAATGTCTCATATCCATTACCAAAGATTGCTGCTTCAACATAATAAACCAAATTGAAGTTGAATACACCGTCCTTGTAGTAGCTTGTGCCATATTTGTCGGAACCTACGTAGTTAACAACATCTGTCACCATTACATCGCCATATTTACTGTGTGTGTATCCAATAAACTGGTTGTTAACCAAAATATTGCCTTCTTCGTCCATGTTGAAGAGGAAGTCAACGTCATATCCCCAATGCTCGATCTTGTAGAGTGTAGGATCCTCGTTGCAGACATAGAGAGTCAAACCTTCGTCAACAGCAGGCTCTTCTTCTGAGCCAAAGAAGAGTGTGTATGTATAGTCACCAACGAAAATTGGAGTCCAAGTATTGCCAGCTACGGGAGCCTTTACAGTGAAAGGTAGGCTAACATTTTCGCCAACGCGGTTGTTGTCGGCATCATAGAGTACTGCCACGAGTGTGTAGTCGCCTTCGCCTTCAACCATTTCAACCTTATAACCGTTCTCATTGGTTTGCTTAGAAGCAATATCACCAGAGAAGATTCCTTCAGCATTTTCTGCAATCTGCTCGTCGGTGAGTGCACCGGCAAATGTTGCATACTTAACGCTTGCCACGTCGGCACCCATTGTGAATGTGAATACCTGGCCAAGCTTCTTTCCACTCTGGAATGAGCCTTCGTCTGTGATGGCGAGAGAGTAGTCCATCTGGGTGTAACCCGGAAGCTGCAGAATCTCGTAGTCAGCACCGAATGTGCCATAACCGCCATCAAGTTGTACAAAGTATGAAATCAACATGCGGAACTGTCCAGTCTCAGGATCACAATAAGACTTATTATCCTCCCATGTAACATCCTTACCCTTGAGAGTTTTTGCATAATAATACTGGTCGCATACATATACCTTTCCATATGATGAATGGTTATAGCCGCTGAACTGAGGAGCAATGTCGAGACGGTTGGTAGTCTTGTCCCAATCAACAATGAGATTTACACCATAGAACCAGTCTGTCATCATAATCTGTGCCTTGGTGGGGTCAAGCATCGACTCTCGATAGTATGTGTCTTGCTGATAGGTGCCACCAACCATTACCATATATGTGAATGCTGGTACTTCACCGTCGCCCATTTCTTCCCACTGACTCCAAGGAGCATACTTGATATTAACCGTAGTCTCGGCGTCACCATATACGGTAGTCTCGTCCTGCAGCTTAAGAGTGACAGGATATGAGGTGTCGGGGGTGAGGTCGCTGAAATTGAAGGAGATGGTGAGCATAGCAGTATTCTTGCCATCCTCGAAACTAACACTTGAAGGAACGTTGAAATGACCAGACTCGTCGGTGGCAGACACGTTTACAGTCTGAGCACCTTCGGTCTTAACACGCTTCACCTCCACCTGCACGCTATTCTGGTTTTCTGCCAAAAGATATTCAGCGTCACTCTCATTGGAGAAATAAACTTGCGCATTGCCAGGTTTGCCTACCATCTCGTAGTCGTCAGACGAACAAGAGGCAAGACCCGCGAAGGCCATAACAGCCATCAGCGCTTTTGTTATCGTTTTATTCAGTTTCATCTTGTTTTCCATTTAATGTTCATTACTTATTGGCTGGAGCGTATTCACCCTTCTTGGCCTTTGCTCCGTCTATAGACGATGTCGGGTCGGGGTTGTTCCAACCCTCAAGAGCCTTGTTCGACTGAATCTCGTATTGTGGAATCATGAGTGTCCAGTCGGGCTTGATGCCCTCTGCATTGATATAGAAGATGCTTGCGGGAGCATTTGTTCCCTCGTAATACTGCATAACACCTGGTTTGATACGCTTGGCTGACGGGAAGGCATTGCCCTCGCCCCAGAACTCAAGGCGCATCTGGTCGAGCACAGCAAGCTGCATCTCGCGCTCATTTGTGGCACGACACTTGTATGCAGGGTCACGATAAGTGGTTACCCAATTGTTGAGCAGTTCAACACCCTTGCCAAAGCCCTGTGACATACCAGCAGCCTCGGCGCGGATGAGGTAGAGTTCCTCAAGACGCATGATGGGCACATCCACTGCACCACCTGTGCTGTAGGTCTGATAGTCACCGCTTGCGCAACGGAACTTAAGGGCGAGATAGTCGGGAGCATCAGCGATGAAGTCCTCGTCGCGGCATGTCTCATAGTCACCACGCTTGCGCTTGGGATCGAGGAATTGCTTGCGGCGGTAGTCGTTGATGCCCATCTTGTCGTAGAGTGACTTGTCGATCATTGGACATGTAAGTGATGAGTAGCCCCAGTCGGCCTCACCCGACATCCAACCTACGAAGTTACAGAGGTTACCCATGTTCTCAGCTGAGTAGTGAGTGTACCACATCCATCCCTTAGTTGCGGTGGTGAATGCACTTGTAGCGCTTGTCAGTTCAGCCTTGGTCATCATTGTAGCTCCGTTAGCCTCGGCAAGCTGGATAGCCTCGTCAGCATACTGATAAGCCTTGTCATACTGCTTATCCCACAGGTAAACCTTAGCCTTCAAAGCCTTGATGACTGCGAGGTCGGGGGCTGTGTGAGTCTTGGTGGTATAACCAGTCTTGGTGAAGAGTTCCTCTGCTGTGTCGAGGTCGCTTAGGATAAACTTAACCATCTCTTCGTGCTTAATACGAGGATTATTGTTAGCCTGCTCCTCAGTTGTCTCGTCGGTTACGAGAGGCACAGTAAGACCGAGCACCTTAGAGCAGTCGGTGTAGATATTCTCAACAGGCTCGAATGTAATCATCAGCATGTAGTAGTCAAAGGCACGATAACCGTAGGCCATTGCTGCATAGTTGATATCTTCCTCTTTGGGATTCTCTATAGCCTTGTAAGTTTTGATAGCATCGTTGGCACTCTTCACGAACATGTAGAGTGTGCGCCAAGGCAGATAAGAGAAATAGCTGTTTTGATTCATGCTGGCCGACATAGTGTTATATGTACGGAACCAGTCATAACCAGAGTTAGAACCGCCAGGATACATATCGCCCATCATCTCTGTATAGGCTACCATGAACTGCGGATAGGCAAGGTCGGTCTCATGGGTCTGCTCGCCATACACAAGATAACCCTGTGCAAATTGTGCAGACATACCGTTGATGGCACTCGCAAGACCTGCGTTTGACATCTGATCCTCTGTGGCATAGCTATCCTCGGGGAATGTCTCCTCAATACAGCTTGAGAAAGACAACACCGTTCCTACTGCCAATATGGAATATAATGTTTTAAAAATCTTCATTGCTTATATATATTATAATGTGTGATATTAGAACTGAACAGTGATACCTCCCGAGATGGTTCTCATCGGAGAATAAGTAGTGGCGTTCGACAAATCGCTATAAGTGAGGCGTGGGTCGAATCCCTTGCGTGCCGAGAAGTAGGCTACGTTCTCACATGCAACGTACAGGCGCAAGCTGCTAACCTCAAACTTCTTGGTGATTGAAGCTGGCAGGGTGTAGCCGAAGTTGATGTTGTTGATATTCAAGTAGCTTGACGATGTAAGGAATCGTGTAGAAGAACTTGAGAAATACTTGTCATCATACTGGAAGCGCGGTATGCTTGAACCAGTGTTGGTGGTTGTCCATGCGCCAAGCAAATCCTTGTGGAAATTGTAACCGCCATTAGATGATGTTGGCGATGACATAAAGTCAGCGTATGAGCTGTCATATGCCTTACCTCCAAACTGGAATGTGCAGTTGATGGCAAAGTCGAAACCATAGAACTTAATAGAGGTACCGAAACCGCCCTGCCACTTTGGTACTGTGGTCTTCTCGGTCACATAATAGTCGGCCTCACTATAATTCTTTGTTGTCTCACGACCAGTCCAGATAGGATCGCCGTTAGCGTCGAGCACCTTATTGCCATCAGCATCAAGCTGGTAGGTGTTCTTCCACCACATAGCCTCACCTGTCTCAGGATCAACACCTGCCCAGTCTCTCAGACGCCATGTATAGATTGACTGATCCTCAGCAACAAAGAAACTGCCAGAGGTATAACCCTGAATCTTCTTTCCGTCGGCTGTATAGTAGTAACTGGTCTTGTGCTTGTCGTCAAGCTTTGACACGCGGTTCTTGATAGATGAGATGTTCACGTTGAAGTCCCAGTTCACCTTCTTTTTATTGATGATGTTGTACTTCAAGTCAACCTCAATACCGGTATTGTAGAGGTCGCCCACGTTGGCATAGTAACTTGTGTAACCGATAGAAGGTGCTGTTGAATATGACATAAGCATATCGGTTGTCTTGCGGTAGTAATACTCGATGCTACCCGACAGACGCTTGAAGAGATCGAACTCGATACCAGCATTGAAGTTGGTCTGGGTCTCCCAGGTGATGCCTTTGTTACCCTTGTCAGAGAATGAAGTACCTACCTCATCGTTGGCGTTCTGGATATTGAAACGGTCGGTGTATTGATAGCTACCGATATTGTCGTTACCCTGCGAACCGATAGAGGCCTTCACCTTCAGCATGTCAATCCATGATGACTTGAACCACTTCTCCTTGGAGAGAATCCAAGCACCACCTACCGACCAGAATGAACCCCAACGGTTGTCTGGATGGAAACGGCTTGAAGCATCGCGACGATATGAAGCAGAACCGAAGATACGAGAGTCGTAGTCATACTGCACGCGTCCGAAGTAACCCTCGTTGTTGTAGCGTGACTTGTAAGAGTATGCGCTCTTGCCGTCAACTACGGCACCGCCAAGTTCGAGGTTGTCATCTGAGAACATCTTTGACTTGCTGGCAAAGAGGTATGTCTTGCGGCTGTCATAGTACTCGTGACCAACCATTACACCGAGGTTGTGGTGCTGACCGATGGTCGTAGTATAGTTCAACAACTGTTGGCAGTTGAAGTTGCTTGCACGTGTGTGAGCCTTTTCAACAACACCACCTGTTGAGTCAAACTGTCCGTAATACTTGTTGAGAACTGTGGTGTTGCGATATTCATCGTTGTTGTATGTTGCATTGAATGTGAACACCAGTCCCTGAGCCAATGTGATATCAGCGAAAGCATTTGCCGACATGGCATTACCCTCGTAGTTGCGGGTGTTGAGCAGGTTGTCCTGAGCTGGGTTGGCATCGGCAATAAAAGGACGGTCGCAACCAGCATTCATACCGTTACCATAGTCACGTACCAGAAAACCATTATCGTCAATTTTGATTGAACCATCACCATTGCGCACGTACATTGGATAGATAGGTGCCATACGGGATGTAAATGCCCAAATGTTACCTGTAGAAGTTGATGTGCCATTGTTGCTCAGCGAGTTGCCGTCATAGCGGGCAAAAGAGAGGTTTGAACCAACCTTCAGCCATTTCTTTACCTGATAGTCGGCGCGAAGACGTGCAGACAGACGCTTATAGTCGCTATTGTAAGTAATACCCTTGTTGTCAAGATAACCAACTGACATATAATATGTTGACTTGTCAGTTGAACCATTGATAGATAAATTGTACTCCTGACGCAAACCATTGCGTGTAGCCTCATCCTCCCAATCGTCGGCTGTCATATAATAATCCTCACCCCTATAATTCACAACGCGACCCATTGTGGCATTGGGATTCAGACGACCGTCAGAACCGATAAGATACTGACCCTCGGGAACTGTCCAGATGTTATAGCCAAGACCGCCTTCATCAGGTGAACCTGTGATAACACTATTGGCCTTCTTCCATGCCTCGTCTGCTGACATACCAGAATTGATGTATGAGTTTTTAAGTGCCTCATACTGGAACTCGTAGTACTGGGCAGGGCTCTTCACTACATCGTAGTGCTGAAGGGCACGGCTGTTAGAACCCCACTTCGCATCGAATGTCACGACAGCATCCTTGCCCTTCTGAGCCTGCTTAGTTGTGATGATAATCACACCATTGGCACCACGGGCACCATACAGAGCTGAAGAAGCGGCATCCTTGAGAACTGTCATACTCTCCACGTCACTGGGATTCAAGTTGTTAAGGTCACCACTATAAGGTGCACCATCAACAATGATAAGTGGATCCTTGCCAGCGTTCAGCGAACTGAAACCACGGACACGGATAGTAGGAGATGAACCAGGAGCACCGTTGCTTGATGTAAGAGTCACACCAGGAACAGTTCCCGAGAGGGCTGTTGTTACGTTCGAGGTCTGTGACTGTGACAGTGTCTCTGAGTTTACGACCTTTGCAGAACCTGTGAAGGCCGATTTCTTTGCCTTACCGAAAGCAACAACAATAATCTCATCGAGATTCTTTGAGTCGCTTTTGAGCAAAATGCGCATATTTGCGCGTGCGCTCACCTGTATAGGCTCCATACCTACGTAAGAAATGTTGAGCGTGTTCTTGCCTGCGGGGCAAGTAATGGTAAACTTACCATTAGCGTCAGTCACGACACCTGTATTGGTGCCTACAACTCTAACGGCAGCTCCGACCACAGGCTCATTGTCTTCATACGACAAAACCGTTCCGGAGACTTTCGTTTGTGCCATTGCCATTCCCACAAAGAGGAAAAGG
>JBJEAY010000109.1:0-3188 GCA_051869575.1 Prevotella sp.
TCTATTTTTGGTGCAAAAGTACAAAAAAAATGTTGAAAACCAACACATAATTCAAATAAATAACGTATCTTTGCACCCGAAAATGCATAAATGAATAAAAAAACGTTCATTATGCATGATATTTTATCATTTTAAACATCATTAATAATTTAAATTAAAAAGGTATTAGACACATGAAAAAGATTAAGTTTTTCTCTATCGGTCTCTGCTTCGCCCTCGTGCTTGCAGGTTGTAACAACACTCAGAAGGGTGCTGCCATCGGTGCAGGCGGTGGCGCTGTGCTTGGTGCTATCGTAGGTAAGCTCGCAGGTAACACTGCCGTAGGTGCTGCCGTAGGTGCTGCCGTAGGTACAGGTGCCGGAGCCATCATCGGTAAGAAGATGGACAAGGCCAAGGCCGAGGCCGAGGCTGTTCAGAACGCCAAGGTTGAATCAGTTACCGATGCCAACGGACTTGCTGCCGTTAAGGTGACATTCGACTCAGGTATTCTCTTCGCCACCAATAAGGCCGACCTCAACACCGACGCCAAGAACTCGCTTGCAAAGTTTGCCACTGTGCTCAACAACAATGCCGACTGCGACATTGCCATCATCGGACATACCGACAACACCGGTAGCGACGCCATCAACCAGCCTCTCTCTGTAAAGCGTGCCACCAGCGTCAGCGATTATCTCAAGAGCTGTGGCGTGAAGACAGTACAAATCAAGAGTGTCGAGGGTCAGGGTTCGGGCAATCCCGTAGCCGACAACTCTACCGCCGAGGGTCGCAAGCAGAACCGCCGTGTAGAGGTTTATATGTATGCCAGCCAGGAGATGATCAAGGCTGCCGAGGCACAGGCTAATTAAGTTTTTTTGTCCAAAGATTATCTGTGGACAAAAAGATTATCTGTGGATGAAAATTAAAGATTAAGGAATTGAATATTTTAAATAAGATAAAGAAAATATTGAAATGGGTGGTGGTAGTCTTCTTTGGCTCCACCATCCTTTCTGTTGTTGCACTCAGGTTCATCCCCGTGTATTTCACTCCCCTGATGTTCATCCGCTTGGGCGAACAGATAGCCAAGGGCGAGGAGATGAAAATGAGGCACAGCTGGGTGCCCCTCGACGAGATTTCGCCCTCACTGCCCCTTGCGGTGATGGCAAGCGAGGACGCGCGTTTCATGGAGCATCACGGTTTCGACTTCAATGCCATCGAGAAGGCTGCCAAGCGCAACATGCGCAAGAAGAACAAGCGCAAACTCGGTGCCAGCACCATATCCCAACAAACCGCCAAGAACGTCTTTCTGTGGCCTGGGCGCACATGGGTGCGTAAGGGCTTCGAGGTATATTTCACCGCCATCATCGAAATGATGTGGAGCAAGGAGAGGATAATGGAGGTATATCTCAACTCCATCGAGATGGGCGACGGCATCTATGGTGCCGAGGCAGTTGCCCAGCGCCATTTCCATTGCAGTGCCAAGGAACTGAGCAAGGCCGAGTGCGCTATGATTGCCGTGTCGCTGCCCAATCCGCGCAAGTTTGACTCCGCCCATCCCTCGTCCTACATGCGAAAGAGACAATCGCGAATCCTTCGCGAGATGAAATTCGTGAAGTTTGGTGAAGACTAATCGCCCTCAGGCAACCGCGTCATCGACTCGTCATCGATGAATAGCGAGTCGTCCATGTCAGCGATTGGTCTTTTCTTTTTGTTTTCCTTTGCCCCCGCCTTTATCAGGCTCTTGGCGGCGGTGATGATGCTCGGGCCGCCTTCGGCAGTGGTAATCTTCAGTCGGTTGATCTTCTTGATGGTGTCGTTCATGCTTGCCTCCACGTCGGCAAATCTCATGCCGAAGTCCTGCACACGCTCAATCACCAAGTTGGCTGCGTCAATCATCGCCTGCTGGTTTTTCAATTGTCTCACCTGAGTCCACATCATCTCGAGCACCCTCAGGTTCATGTACATCGTCTGCGGACCCAATATCATCACTCCCTGGTCGTAAGCCTCGCGCCATAGCGTCGTGTCGTTGAGCAGGGCGAGATTGAGCGCGCCCTCGATTGGCACATACATGATGGCGAAGTTAAGGCGGTTGTAACCCTCGGGCAGGTATTTTGTGTATTCCTTCTTGGCGAGTCGCTTCACCTGTGCCCTCACGCTCTCGATGTGTGCTTTCAGATACGCCGACTTCTCGGGCGAACCGTCCTCAGCGTTCATATATCGCTCGTAGTCGGTGAGCGACATCTTCGAATCCACCACAAAGTGTCGGTTGTTGGGGAAGTGCAGTATGAAGTCGGGAATCATTCCCCTTCCGTCGTCGCCTCTCAGTCCCCTGCCCGCCTTGTCTCTCAGCGTCTCCTGCGTGTCGAATTGCTCGCCCTCCTTTAGTTCGAGGTCTTCCAACAACTGCTTCAGTTTGAGTTCGCCGAAGTTTCCCTGCACCTTCACCTCTCCCGTCAGGGCGCGCGTCAGTCTGTCGGCAGTCTCGCCCAGTGATGCGCTCTGCTTCATGTTCAGCTTGATGGTCTCGTCGAGCCTTGCCATAGCCTCCTTCTGCTGCTCCTTCGACATCAGGAGAGCGTCCTGCATGTCCTTCAGGCTCTTCTGCAGCGGGTCAACAATCTTCGACACCTGTTCCCTGTTGCGCTCCCCCAATTCCTGCTGTCTCGCCTTGAGCACCGTTTCGGATGTCGTTTTCATCTGCTCGCGCAGCAGGTCGAGTTGACTCTTGTAGGCCATCTCCTGCCTTCTCATCATCATCACCGCCATAGTCACCACGGCAATAATCACTATCGTCAATAATATCTCCATTTTCTCGTATTTTTCAGTTATTTCATGCAAAGGTATGGATAATTTTCTGAAAAACCATCTATTCTAACCAATTTTTTGAGAAATAATTTGGATTATGTCGATTTTTACACTATATTTGCAGAAAAAAAATAAAATAGTAATCAATGGAAACAATAGCAAGCTTTCAGGTAGATCACACTAATCTACAACCGGGAATATACATCTCCCGCCAAGACATGGTGGCAGACACATGCATCACCACCTACGACATCCGCATGACAGCCCCCAACCACGAGCCGGCAGTCAACTGTGCCGCCCTCCACACCATCGAGCACCTTGTTGCCACCTACCTTCGCAATCACAACCGATGGAAGGAAAGCATCATCTATTGGGGGCCTATGGGATGTCTCACTGGCAATTAGATC
>JBJEAY010000110.1:0-3180 GCA_051869575.1 Prevotella sp.
ATGAGGGATTAGGAATGAGGGATTAGGAATGAGGAATTAGGAATGAGGAATTAGGAATGAGGGATTAGGAATTAGGAATGAGGGATTAGGAATGAGGGATTAGGGATTAGGAATATGGAAAAATGGGACGGAAAATTGGATAAATTGTCAGAAAATGGTGTGACTTAATGAAAAATAGGAATAAGAAGTGTTAAATAAACAATATTTATCACGCAATATTATTTAATAATGTGTATCTTTGCACCCTGAAAATACATATTTCATGAAATTATTTGGAAAAATAGACAAGTAGAATTAATTAGTTTTATTTTTAATAGGTATGAAAAAAGGAAAGATTATTTTGATGGCGGCTTTCGGAGCATTGCTCGCATCATGTGGAGGCAACTCGGGCGGTAAGCCCAATTTCGCCGACAATGAGTTTGCTGTGCGCACAGTCGCTACAGAGGGAACAGAGTTGCAGACCACTTATCCTGCAACCATCAAGGGTATTCAGGACGTGCAGATACGTCCGAAGGTATCGGGATTCATTACTAAGGTTTGTGTTCAGGAAGGACAGAAGGTTTCTGCCGGTCAGCTACTTTTTGTGATTGACAATGAAACCTACCAGGCGCAGATGCGCTCTGCCAAGGCAACGGTGAACACTGCACAGGCTCAGCTCGCTACTGCCAAACTGACATACGAGAACGCCAAGAAGCTTTTCGAGGCTAACGTGATTGGACAATATGAACTGCAGACTGCCGAGAACTCATTCAACACGGCGCAGGCTCAGGTGGCCCAGGCTAAGGCAGGACTTGCCTCTGCCGAGGAAACCCTCAGCTTTTGCTATGTGAAGAGTCCTGCGTCGGGAGTGGTCGGTTCGCTGCCCTTCAAGGTGGGCGCACTCGTGAGTGCATCCAGTGCGGAGCCTCTGACCACCGTGTCGGACATCAACACCATGGAGGTGTATTTCTCCGTTACTGAGAAGGAAATGCTCAATATGACAAAGAACGCCGGTGGAGTGAGCGGTGCGCTTGCCGAATTCCCCGCAGTGAAACTGCAACTTGCCGACGGCAGCATCTACTCGGAGCCGGGCAAGGTGGTGAAGGCAAGTGGAGTGATTGACGCCACAACGGGTTCGGTGTCGCTCATCGCACGTTTTGCCAATCCACGCCATGAGTTGCGCTCGGGCGGTGCCGGACAGATTGTCATCCCCAGCACTAACAGCAATGCCATCATCATCCCGCAGGTGGCTACCTCGGAGGTGCAGAACAAGAAGTTCGTTTATCTCGTAGGCAAGGACAACAAGGTGAAATACACCGAGATTAAGGTTAATCCGCAGGACGACGGTATCAACTATATCGTGACTGACGGATTGAAGCCTGGCGACCGCTATGTGTCGAAGGGTATCACCTCGCTGCACGACGGTATGGAGATCAAGCCTATCACCGAGGCTCAGTATCAGAAGAAGATAGACGATGCCGCCAAACTGGGCGAAGGACAGGAGTCGGCGTCGGCAGTGATTGATGCGCTTAGCAGTAAGAAGTAATTTTTTAAAAAGTAGTTATGACATTTACAAATTTCATCAAGCGTCCGGTGCTCTCGACCGTGATATCGATATTCTTCGTTATCCTCGGACTTATCGGACTTATATCACTGCCTATCGAGCAGTTCCCGGATGTGGCACCGCCTACCATCTCGGTGCGCACCACATATACGGGTGCAGATGCCCAGACAGTGCTCAACTCCGTGATCACGCCTCTTGAGGAGAGTATCAACGGTGTGGAGAACATGACATACATGACATCGCAGTCCACCAACGACGGTATGGCCTCCATCACAGTGTATTTTAAGCAAGGCTCTGATGCCGATATGGCTGCCGTGAACGTGCAGAACCGTGTGTCGCAGGCTCTGTCCCTTCTGCCTGCCGAGGTAACACGAGTGGGTGTCACTGTGACCAAGCAGCAGACCTCTAACGTCATCATGTTCACCCTCACATCCGAGGACGGACGATATGACGACGAGTTCCTCACCAACTACAACGAAATCAACGTTATTCCCGCCATCAAGCGTATCAACGGTGTGGGTGGAGTGATGTCGCCGGGTATGAAGACCTATTCAATGCGTATATGGCTCCAGCCCGACAAGATGAAGCAGTACAACCTGATGCCTTCGGACGTGTCGAACGCCCTTGCCGAGCAGAACATCGAGGCTGCACCGGGTAAGTTTGGTGAGCAGAGCGACGCATCCTTCCAGTATGTGATGCGCTACAAGGGTCGTCTGAAGACTCCTGAGGAATATGGCGACATCATCATCCGCTCTGACGGAAACGGACAGACTCTCAGACTGAAGGACGTGGCTAAGGTGGAACTTGGCGGTCTCGAATATAGTGTGTCGATGAAGAACAACGGTCAGCCATCTGTGATGGGTATGGTGCAGCAGATTGCAGGCTCCAACGCCACACAGATTGCAGAGGATGTAAAGGCTGAGCTGGAGAAGCAGGCAAAGACCTTCCCTCCGGGCATGGTGTACAAGATTAACTATGACGTTACCGAGTTCCTCTTCGCCGCTATCGAGGAGGTGGTGTTCACCCTGGTGCTCACCCTCGTACTGGTGTTCCTCGTGGTGTATATCTTCCTGCAGGACTTCCGCTCAACGCTTATTCCTATGATTGCCGTGCCGGTGGCTCTTATCGGTACGTTCCTCTTCTTGTGGGTATTCGGATTCACCATCAACCTGCTTGTGCTCTCCGCCTTGCTGCTTGCCATTGCCATCGTCGTCGATGACGCCATCGTGGTGGTGGAGGCTGTGCACGCCAAGCTCGACCAGGGATATAAGAGTGCGATGAATGCCTCTATCGACGCCATGAACGAGATTACGGGTGCCATCATCTCAATCACCCTCGTTATGGCTGCCGTGTTCGTGCCTGTGTCGTTCATGGGCGGTACGAGCGGTACGTTCTATCGTGTGTTCGGTATCACCATGGCGGTGTCTATTCTTATCTCCGCCCTCAACGCCTTGACCCTCTCGCCTGCACTTTGTGCCATCCTGCTGAAGCCACACACTGGCGAGGGCGAGCACAAGAAGTCGATGATCGACCGATTCCACGAGGCGTTCAACTATCAGTACAACAAGATTCAGGCTAAATATAAGAAAGGTGTAGAGCATGTCATCAATCACCGTATCATTGCCGGAGTGACAGTA
>JBJEAY010000111.1:0-3179 GCA_051869575.1 Prevotella sp.
AATAACCAGTCTTGGTTTAACATTTTTTAGTCCGTGGTTCACCACACAGAGAAATTTTTGTATGAATCTTAAAATTAACAAGAATTAACTATAAAAATTACCATATTCCGAATTTTTGTATAAGAAAAAGGTGCTTAATAACATCATATTTGAGCCACTTAATCCGTCAAAAAGCCATATTGTCCACAAAAAACACTTATTATGCCATCATAAAGTATGTGCACTTAAATAGCAAAGTATATGCACATCTACGCCCAAGTATCTGCACATGCAGACACGTGCCAAATAATACCCTAAAAAACCAAGGTACCTTCATTGGCACTTGAAGATACCTTGGTTGGACTATGAAGACGCTTTCATGAGGCATCGAAGGTGCCTTCCCAAAAATCAGACTAATATTGCAATTTATGAAACACAATTATTCAGTTGTTCAATGATTCTCTCCCTTTCACCGCTCCCTTTTGTTGACAGCCTTAGCAAAGGAAGGGAATAGAGGGCGAAGATGTGGTCTTTCATCTTGTCTCGTTGATGCTGTTCCGTCGCATCGTTGTGGAAGGAATAGCCGTCTGTCTCTATTGCAAGCACAGGCTTCTTGCTGATGCCGTTGATGATGAGGAAATCAACATGGGTGTTGTAGTTGCTGGCGTATGCCAGTTCCTCCTGCGACATAAGGGATGTGTCCTTGATAATCTGTCGGAGCGGTATGTGGCAAAGCACTTTAAGACTGGAGAAACGGTTGTCAGAGGTGAGTATGTCGTTGATGAGATGATAGGTCATGTTCTCTGAGGCATACTCCGATATTTGCGGCAAACGTTCGAGCATGGCCATTCTCTCTGCCGTATATTGCTCATAGAGATAATCGAAGATGGAGGCTATCTTACTGTCGGTGACGGTGCAGTTGTTGTAATGGATGTAGTCGAGCAAGTCCATGATGTTGCCGTGGTTCTCCTGCTCGTTGCCTGTCATCACAAGGCAGAACTTCTTCTTGGCACGTGAAACAGCCACATTCAGGATGTTGGCATCATCGGCAAATGGAGTAATCTGGTTATCTACCACACTCATGATAATGGCATCCTTTTCCCGACCTTGGAACTTGTGTATGGTGGCGGCATCCAGTTCCGGCATCTGGCGGTGGAACTTATCGACCTGATTGTTGTAGGGCGTGACTATGCCTATGTCGTCATACTCCGTCAGTGATGGAAGTACTTCCTCACGCACCACATCTATCTCACGCTGGTTATAGTGTCCAGTGGCATGGTTGCCTTTTCGGGTTAGATAGGCACAAAGCACATCCTCCTCACCATGGTCGTGGGTCATGATGAGCAAGTTGCCTCCATAGAACTTCTGGTTGCAGAAATTGATGATGCGAGGATGGCAGCGGTAGTGTTCACGGAGCATGGTCTCGGGCACATTTCGGATGACAGTGCGGACAGACTCCAAGAAACTGTTCTTGGCACAGTCATACCCCTCGGGGATATGGTATTGCTCCATGATGGCAGTCAGTTTGGTTCGGTCTTCGTCCGTCACCACATTGGGCAGTTGGAGCGTGTCGCCTACTATCACGGCATTGTTGGCACAGGTGAGAGCCAAGGCTCCTGTCTCTATAGACACCTGCGAGGCCTCGTCCATGATGATGTAGTCATATGGCTTGTCACCAAAGACGCACGAACGGGCAGAGAAGGTGGTGCTCAGCACTACGTGGTATCGTTTCAGAAAATCCTCGCCGTGAGCCTTCATGTCCTTTGTGTCATTGAAGAGGATGCTTTCCTTTTTGGCATATCTGCCATGGAGAGAGGCTTTGAACAGTGTCATGGAAGTATCTGTCAAGGTCTTCGTCAGCAAGTCGGCATCGTAGGTGGATAGTTCCTGCCTGATAGCCTCCAAGCGTTCTTCTATCTCTATGCGTCGGTTGAGATAATAAAGCGTCTGAAGTTCTATGACCAACGGCTTCATGTCTGCCTGTTCAAACTTGTTGTGCAGCCTCAGTCTGTATCGGCATATCATGCGCATCCAAAGCGATTTCAGCCCCTCCGTTATCCTTGCCCAAAGTCCATCGGGGGCAATGAGTGTACCGTCTGCCTTGGACTGGTAGTGAAGCCACAGTTTGATTATAAGGGATGACTGCACCCTTCTCTCCAACGGTGTATGTTCGTCAATGCCGTTGTCCATACAGAAGTGCCGCCATTCCAGTTCAACATTTTGCTGTTCCTGACGCAACATGGCATCCTCTTTCAATAGCGAATACACCTTGTCAAGACTTCTGAGCGTATCGTGCAATGTACTTTTCATCCTCATTCCATCCTGCATGGAACAAGACCACGATGAGACCTCCACGGGAACAACTGTCTGTTGGCTGATGAAGAGTTCCTTGTTCTCCTTGCTACCAAGCGGTGCCACAATGAATGCGAGACCGTATTTTTCCAACTCCTCCTGCACATTCGTGATGGCAGAGTTGTTGTTTGACACCACAAGCACCGTTTTCCCATTCCTCACGATATTGGCAATAATGTTAAGAATGGTCTGAGTCTTTCCTGTTCCCGGAGGACCTTGCACCACGCTCACCTGATGCTCAAAGGCTGCTGCCACGGCTTTCTTCTGACTGGCATTGCAGCCAAACGGGTATATCAAGTCCTTGTGGCTGAGTTCCCTCACCTTGTGCTTGTGGGGATTGATGTAGCAAGCCGCTGCGGTCTTGTCATCAATGAAATCCACCTTCTCGTATATCTGCGACAGTATGCCCTCCTTGTCTTCTTCTTTACGGAGCGGATTGATGGCTGCCACCTGTTTGAGATAGGCAAAGGTGTTCTTTGATGTTTCCTCGTCCAGGCAAGTCCTGACTACGTTTATCTGCCCCTCGGCATATTCTCCCTCATATCCGCTGCGGTATTTGATTCGCCAATAATTGTTCTGTCCGGCTTCAAACTGCCATATCTCCGTGACATCCGTTTGCAAACGACCGCCACGATACACCTTGCACAGTTCAGGTACGAGCCATTGGGGATTGGTGAGCCATACCACCTTGTCCGCACTATATGTATAGGACTTCGGATTGTTCTTGAAAGAGACACGAAAGACATTAGCACCCAATTTGCAGATGGATGCTATCTGCAATGTCTTCAACTCTCCGTTCAGGAGAATAAGTGATTTGGTGAGGTCTTGCATCATACGCTATCCTTATT
>JBJEAY010000112.1:0-3178 GCA_051869575.1 Prevotella sp.
TCGGCTCTATCAGAGTTTTTAAATGGGACAGGAAGAAAGTCCTTCCATTGCAGAAAATTTTTGGCATTAATCCACTAATGGCCATACACTCCGAAAGTGATTATTGCTATTGGCATATAGGTCGGTTTGCCATAGATTCCTTTGCGGGAATTCCAACTATTACCCTGTTTAAACAGCTTATGGTGTATGCAATACACCCAATTGTTTGTGATGACAATAGTTATATGATTGCAGAAACAGACTGCAAACTACTCAAAGTGATGAATGCACTTGGCATAGAAACTATTCAGTTGGGGAATTCAGTCAATTATCTTGCTTCAGAAACCATACCTATATGCTCAAGCAAGAATGGGCTTATTTGGTTCTACAAGCACTATAAGAATCTGTATCAAGCCTCGTAAAATACACTTTTGTGCATTTTTTCATACAGTTCGATAACAAATACACTTTTGTGTCAATGATATTCTATTAAGCTAACTTTCTTTTGCAAAAAAAAAGAGTATTATGAAAAGTATTAGACGTAAATCCAAATTAAACGCAATACATATTATAAATTGCGTATTCGGCAAGGCGGGCGTAAGCCAAAGAGTAATAGTCCTATTGACGTGTGCTTTTAGTGTTTACACCGCCTTTGCACAAAACATCACAGGTAAAGTTGTAGATGAAAACAACAAGCCGATGGAATTTGTTAATGTTGTCCTATTATCCTGCACGGACTCTGCATACATTGCAGGAACGATGACACAAGAGGACGGTCGTTTCACTTTTGAGGACAAGGATACAGCATCATGTTTGGTAAGGCTGTCTTCAATCGGCTATGCCATGCAAGTAAATCCAGTTCCACCGTCGGGTAATATGGGTACGATAGTAATGTCGCCTGAAAGTGTCATGCTTGGTGAGGTTGTTGTTAAGTCATCCCGTCCCGTTACCGCCATAAAAGGGAATGCACTTGTTACTAATGTAGAAAACAGTGCACTTGCTCATGCAGGAACAGCCAACGATGTGCTTTCACAGGTTCCGATGGTAATGGGGCAGGATGGCAAGTTCGAGGTCTTTGGCAAAGGAACCCCACTCATATACATTAATGGAAGACAGGTGCGTGATACGGAGGAACTTTCTCAACTGAACTCACAGGACATTCGCAGTGTAGAGGTCATTACCAACCCTGGAGCACGCTACGATGCTTCAGTCAAGTCGATTATCCGCATCCGCACCCGGCAGCCGCAAGGCGAGGGTTTCAGCGGAACGTTGCGTGCGCAGAATGGCTTTGCCCACTACTTCCGTTACGGGGAGCAGATTAATCTGAAATATCGTACCCTAGGGCTTGAACTATTTGCCAATATGGGATATTATGGCGGCAAGAGTTATGATACTTCCGATAACGACATGGCTACGCAAAGCCAAAGTATTTGGAGACAATTCTACAACGAAACCACCAGAGGAACATATAACGACTTTACCGGCAAGATAGGATTCGATTATATGATTAATGAAAAACACTCTGTTGGTGCCTATTATCAAAATGGGCAGGACAAGCATACAGACCGGGCAGACTACCATAGTGACATTTTGGAAGACGATGCGCCTTACGACTCATGGAAGAACCAATCGGAGAGCCGTTCCTCTGTTGTTCCAAAACATTCTGCAAACGTCTATTACAACGGCTCCGTGGGCAAGCTGGACATCGACTTCAACATGGACTACATGTGGAACAAGAACAGTCGGATGACTTTCAATCAGGAACAGAGCGAGAACTTCAATGATGCCGATGTAGAGACACGCAGCTCTGCCCGTAGCCGTCTGTTCGCGGAAAAACTGATACTTAGTTACCCGCTATGGAAAGGAGAAATCGAAGTCGGGCATGAATACACGAATTCGCGTCTTTCCACTGGCTTTAATACCACAACAGACGCACTGATCGATGCAACAACGCAAGTGGACGAGAACAACAATGCGTTTTTTATCCAACTGTCCCAGCAACTCGGACGATTCAAAGCATCTGCGGGACTTCGCTATGAACACGTTAATTTCGACTATTATGCCGATGGGCAGTATCGGCCAGAGCAGAGCAAGACATATAATAATGTATTCCCCTCTTTGGCTCTGTCCACCCAATGGGGACAAGTGCAAACGGCTCTGAGTTATACCGCCAAGACTCTGCGTCCCAACTACTCCCACTTAGACGGTACGGTGAACTATATCAACCGCTTCACTTACAAGTCGGGTAATCCCTATCTGAAACCCACAACATTGCATACGGTGGAACTGATGGCTGCCTGGCAGATGCTCTTCGCACAAATCTCTTATAACTATGCAAAGAATCCCATCTACAATGCCACTCAGCCATACTATGAAGACGAGCGCATACAGCTCATCACTTACGAAAATTTCGCAAAAAATCAGTCACTGAGTGCGTTCCTTGGCATCAACCTCCAGTGTGGCATTTGGAAACCCAGACTAAATGCGGGCATTACAAAACAATGGTTTTCTGTTCCTTGCGCTGACGGACAAAAGGAGATGGGCAAACCTATGCCTTTAGTCCAGTTTCAGAATGCCATACAACTGCCCGGAGATATTTGGCTGAATCTCGATGCGCAGTGGCGTGGTTGTGGCGACACGGAGAATGTCAGTCTTCGCTCTTCCTCATACGTGAACGCCAAATTATACAAGGCGTTCTTCCACGACTGTTTCAGCGTGACGGTGGAAGCAAAGGATTTGTTCAATAAAAACTATGAACGACTGACATTCTATAATGGTAGTGTAATGCTCGATGCCGTCAACCGTGGGGATTCGCGCAGCCTGTTCGTAACCCTGCAATACAAGTTCAACACTTCGCGTGATAGGTATAAGGGTCGTGGAGCAGGACAGGCTGAGAAAGATAGATTTTAATAATATAAGATAAAATCAGAGGAATCCGAAAATCTTGAAAAGAGTAGGAATAACCGTAAACTATTTTCATTATAGAAGAAAAAAGTTTAATCAAGCTTGCCGAAACTTTGGATTTGAGTCGCTTGGAGGATGAATGCATTATCCTTGAGGACGAAAAGGCAGACGACATTTATGGTGGCAAGTTTATCTGTGTGGGCAATTACAATAATTGCTCATTCAGTAACTGCTAGCAAATATCGGCTCTACAGATATTGTCCGTGGATAAAAGCCAGGACTGCTAACCAAATAT
>JBJEAY010000113.1:0-3174 GCA_051869575.1 Prevotella sp.
GTTAACGCCTTCATATATTTTAATTCTTTAATTCTTTAATTTCGCGTAGCGACTTAATTTCATCGAATTTGCAAAATTCGATGACCTACCATTTTCTAAATAGTTCTAATGTGAATTTACATCCTACCTCCTGGAAATTAAGCCGCAGGAACGACCCGAAGACTCCCAATGAGAAGTATCTCGACTTAAATCCGTAGCCCAACTCGGTGTAGGGCCTCGTGTTGTCGAGCAAGAGAAATCCCGCGTATGCCCGTTCCGACTCCAAGTATTTGCCCACCTTGGGAATGAACGTGAGTAACATCAGCGGCGACTCAAACGACGCGTTAGCCCTGTAGTAGAACTGAGACGTGTTATACCAGCTGCTGCTCAAGAGTTGGAACTCGCCCGACCAGTCGTCTTCCCAACCGTCGGGCAGGTAGTTTTCATGGAAGTTGGCATAGTCGATGAAGTAGTTCACCCTGCGGTTGCTGTAGAATCCGTAGCCGGTGCGCAGGCTCAAAGTGCGCAGCGATTGCAGTCGCTTGGTGTATGACGCGTCAAACTCCCATTTTTCGTAATCCATGTTCGACTTCATCACGTTCTTTATGCCCCGCTCGTAGTTTGCCGACAGGGTGGGCCATTTGGGCGAGGGGGTGTAGCTCAGTTTGAGCGACGGTGCAAAACTGTTGTATTTCGTCTCCTTGCCATCAGCTCTCACGGCCTCGGGACTCACGGCTGTCCTGCTGTGATACCTCAGCGACGGTGTCAGTTCCACTTTGCCTATCTGATAGTTGAGCGACAGGCGTGTGTTGAAGTCGTTGAAGTAGTCGGGCAGTTGGAAATTGGATATTCTGTTGCCGTTGGCCACGTCGCTCTCTATCCATCCCTTGTGCTTGTTGCTGAAGGTGTATCTGAGCGGTGTGCGGAAGAAGAACTGCTTGATCTTGAAGTTATATCCGAATTGCGGCGAAAACGAGATGCGTTTCGACTCACTGATATTCAGTGTGCTGCCCATCCTCAGATGGTATGACAGTCCTCTTCGTCCGCTATAACTCAGATAGAGGGGATTGATAAGTGGCGACAGTCGCACCGAGGCCTTGGCAGAGCCTGTGGAATGGCTGTTGAACATGTGATTGCCTATCACGTCCCATGTGCTTGCCTTCCTCTTGGTGGTGGGTATGCTGTCGGTGTTTCCGTAGAAGTGGTCATACAGTCCGCGTTGCTTGGCTGTCAGTTCCACGGGTCTCAGATAGTTCATCGCCTTGCGCTTGTCGGTGATACTGTCGGGTATTGTACCTGAGCAGTTGAACACGGCGATGTGTGTGGTGCTGATGCGGTTGCCGGTAAACTTAAACAGTGTCCTTGCCGTGGAGCGCAGGGGGATGATGGAGTTGTTCTTGGTGATGTCGCCCATCTCCAAGTCTATCGAAAACTCCGTCATGTCATATTCGCCAATGATCTTCGCGTTCACGATTCTTCCCGTCATGTTATCTACAAGGGCAAATCCCTTCACCAACTGAGTGCTTCGCGCCCTGGGGATGTATGTCACGATACTGTATTTGCTGCTCACTGGTGTCACCTTGAGGAAGTAGTAGAGCTTGTTCTGCCTGTTGAATGGCGACAGCAGTGTTCCCTCAAGCAGGTCGATGCCATAGATGTCGGGCACTAAATACTGCGTCATCGTGGGCAGTATGTTGCTGGAGTGGGGCACGGTGGTCAGTTGCAGTTCCTTCTGTATGTCGTAGTGCTTCACATCCTTGAATCGTATCGCTCCGTACATCTCTCCCACAAACATTCTCATGCCCCTTGATATGTTGTATAGCGACGGCACGAGAGCGAGCGAGGCGTTGCGCTTCTGCACGTCAACGTCATACTTCACGTAGATGTTGCGAGTGGAATCGCACACTTCGGCTGCAAAGTTCCTGCGGTAGTCATACATGCGCTGGATGAGGAGGGAGTCAGATGTCTTGTTCCCTCCAAAAGAAATGCTGGACATACATGAAAGTATGCCCAGCATTATTATCTTTATGGACCATTCGCTCTTCATGCGGCCCCAAAGGTACGAATAATTTTCGGGACTGCAAAATATTTCGGCAAATTATCCTAAATATTTCATCAAAATCTTCGCATTTCCGCTGTCGCGCAGCTTTGCGATACTCTTTTCGCGTATCTGACGCACGCGCTCGCGGGTCAGTCCGAGCTGGTCGCCTATTTCCTCCAGACCTTTCTCGTGACATCCTATTCCGAAGCACTCGCGGATGATGGTTATCTCGCGGTCCTTCAGCACCTTGCTCAACACGTTGTTAAGCTCCATGGCCATTGACTCGTGATCCACCATGCGGTCGGTGCGACTGTCATCGCCGCTCGGCATAACGTCGAGCATACAGTTGTCCTCGCCGTCCTGGAATGGGGCGTCGATTGACACGTGATGACCGTCGGCCATAAGGCTTTGGCCTATCTTCTCCTCGTCGAGCTTGGTCATCTGGCTCAACTCCTGCACAGAAGGATGACGCTGGTTCTCCTGCTCAAACTTGTTGATCTCGTGGTTGATCTTGTTGAGCGAACCCACCTGATTGAGAGGCAGGCGCACGATGCGGCTCTGCTCGGCAATCGCCTGCAGGATGCTCTGGCGAATCCACCATACTGCATAGGATATAAACTTGAATCCACGTGTCTCGTCGAATTTCTGGGCAGCCTTGATAAGCCCGATGTTACCCTCGTCAATCAAATCAGTAAGAGTGAGTCCCTGATGCTGATACTGCTTTGCTACCGACACGACGAATCGCAGGTTGGCAGTCACCAACTTGTCCTTGGCTCTCTCGCCCTCAGGACCTCCCTTGCGTATCTTCTGTGCCAACTCAATCTCCTCGTCGATGGAGATAAGCGGTGCACGACCGATTTCCACAAGATACTTGTCCAGAGCTTCGCTCGAACGGTTCGTAATACTCTTCTGAATCTTTAATTGTCTCATCTTAAAAAATACCTATTTTATATCTAACTAACTGAATATCAAATTTTTAGAGCGTAATATCCCCAAAATCGTTGCAAAGTTACGAAAAAATAGCATAAGTTGTACACTTAACACTATATATTTATATTTTTTTAACCATTATAATACATTCGTCTTTAAACTACCTAAGCGACCACAGGGAGCGATAACTTCTCCTAACTCCTTTTAACTCCTAAAACTTAAGT
>JBJEAY010000114.1:0-3158 GCA_051869575.1 Prevotella sp.
ACCTGCAATCCAATTTCAAACGCCAACTGGAAAGGCACAACCATAAGCAGTTGGCTGAACATGGACGGACGGAGTTCACGGCAGATGAGTTTGATAAGATACTCATCTACCTTGAAGGTGGCACTCGTTTCGAGAAAGCCAAGAAACTTCGTGACCTTTACCCATTGGACACTGCTGATGGCAAACGTATTTGGGTGGAGTTCCTGAACCGTCACCAATGGTGTCAGAATGAGTTTCAGGTCTCCAATCAGATAACTGTCGAGGGTAGGAAGAAGTGCCGTTATGACGTGACCATCCTTGTCAATGGTTTGCCACTTGTACAGATAGAATTGAAGAAACGTGGCGTGGAACTGAAACAGGCTTACAACCAGATTCAACGCTATCACAAGACATCGTTTCACGGATTGTTCGACTATATCCAGCTGTTCGTCATCTCCAATGGTGTCAACACCCGATATTTCGCCAACAATCCCAACAGCGGATATAAATTCACGTTCAACTGGACGGATGCAGAGAATGTGCCGTTCAACGACCTCTCGATGTTTGCGCAGTTCTTCTTCGACAAATGTACGTTGGGCAAGATGCTAAGCAAATATATCGTGTTGCATGAGGGCGACAAATGCTTGATGGTGTTGCGTCCTTACCAGTATTATGCAGTGGAGCGCATACTCGACAAGGTGCAGAACTCCAACAAGAACGGATATATTTGGCATACTACAGGTGCAGGCAAGACCCTCACATCGTTCAAGGCAGCACAGCTTGTTAGCGAGATAGATGGTATTGACAAGGTTATGTTTGTCGTTGACCGTCACGACCTTGACACGCAAACCCAGTCGGAATACGAAGCATTCGAGCCAGGAGCAGTAGATGGTACGGACAACACCTATGAGTTGATCAAACGACTCAGTGGCAATTCCAAAATCATCATCACCACCATACAGAAGTTGAACTGTGCCGTCACCCGAAACTACTATAATAAACATCTGCAAGAGGTGAAAGACCAAAAGGTGGTGATGATTTTCGATGAATGTCATCGCAGCCATTTTGGCGAGTGCCATAAGAACATCGTGAATTTCTTCAAGAACCTCCAGATATTCGGCTTCACAGGTACGCCAATTTTCTCAGAGAATGCAAGAGGCGAGCATACAACAGCTGAGGTGTTTGACACCTGTCTCCACCGCTATCTTATCAAGGATGCCATAGCAGACGAGAACGTGCTTGGCTTCTTGGTGGAATACTACAAGGAGAATGGCGATGTTGATGTAATGGAAGAGAAGCGCATGAGGGAGATAGCACAGTTTATCCTCAACAACTTCAACAAATCCACCTACGACGGAGATTTCAACGCTCTGTTTGCCATACAGTCTGTACCCATGCTTCTTCGCTACTACAAGATATTCAAGGAGCTAAATCCGAAGATACGCATCGGTGCGGTGTTCACTTACGCCGCCAATGACAGTCAGGATGACGAGCAGACAGGAATGAATCAGGGCTTTACCAATGAGAATGTAACTGCAGACGAGTTGCAGGCTATCATGGATGACTATAATGGGATGTTCCACACCAATTTTTCGACCGACAACTTCAGTGCCTATTATGATGACATCAACCTGCGCATGAAGAAGAAGCGTGCCGACATGGAACCGCTCGACCTCCTGCTTGTTGTCGGAATGTTCCTCACAGGCTTTGATGCCAAGAAGCTTAACACGCTCTATGTGGACAAGAATTTGGAATACCACGGTCTCCTGCAAGCATTCAGCCGCACTAACCGAGTGCTCAACGAGAAGAAGCGGTTTGGCAAGGTGGTATGCTTCCGCAATCTGAAAGATAATGTTGACAAAGCAGTGAAGCTATTTAGCAATACAAATGCTCCTGAAGCATTGGGCTTTGTGCTGCGTGCGCCATTCGAGGATGTGAAGACAGAACTGAATGCCCTGTGCCATACTTTTCTGACCCGTTACCCTGACATGGCATCTGTTGACCGCATACAGAATGAATACGAAAAGCGAGCATTCATACTTGCATTCAGAGACATTATCAAGAAACGTTCCGAGATACAGATATACGAGGAGTTTGAAGCAGATGACCCTGCATGGGAAATGACCGACCAGCAGTTCAACGACTATCGTTCAAAGTATCTGGATATGACACTTGGCTTTATCTCCACAGATGAAGATGAGCAGTCGAAGGGGACAGACGAAAACACAAGCATGGTTGCAGAAGACCAACAAGGCGAAATTACCGATATAGACTTCTGCCTTGAACTGCTTCACAGCGATGTCATCAATGTGGCATACATTCTTGAATTGATAGCTGACCTCAATCCTGATAGTGAGGATTATGTAGAAAAGCGTCAGCATATCATAGACACGATGATAAAAGACCCTGTGATGCGTAATAAGACACGCATCATAGATAACTTCATCCGTGAGAATGTCGATAACGACCATGAGGGTTTCACCCGCAGCAAGGCAGATGGAACGATGGACTTGGAGAGCCGCCTGACGAAATATGTCACAGAAGCTCGTTTGCGTGCCATTTCCGACTTGGCAAAGGAGGAAGACATTGACGAAAAGGCTCTTGTCAAGTATGTACAGGAGTACGACTATCTGCAACGCGAGAAGCCGGAAATACTACAGCGTGCCATCAAGCAGAAGAAGGGACTTCGTCTTCTGCAACGCTCCTGGCTTCTGAGAAGCCTGACGACAAAATTGAGAAATATTATAAGTACATTTAGTTGGGAATAGAATTGACATAATTATGGCAAAGATAAAAGTTCAAGATACAGAAGTCTCCGTTACAAGAATAAACGGAGAAGATTATATCTGCTTGACAGATATGATAAGGGCAAAAGATGGTGATTTCTTTGTAACAGATTGGCTTCGCAATAGAAATACGCTTGAGTTCATAGGAATATGGGAAAAAGTATATAACCCATCTTTTAATTATGGCGAATTCGCCACAATTAAAAGTCAGGCAGGTCTTAATAGATTTAAAATCAGTGTTAAGGAATTTGTCGAACGCACCAATGCGATTTCTTTGCAGGCTAAAGCTGGGAGATACGGCGGAACGTATGCTCACAAAGACATTGCATTTGAATTTGCTATGTGGATAAGCCCTGAATTTAAGATATACATAGTCAAAGAATTCCAACGACT
>JBJEAY010000115.1:0-3155 GCA_051869575.1 Prevotella sp.
GCAAAAGGACATTCAAGAGATACGCGAGAATCGTTCAAAGAAAGAGCAGATGAAGAAAGAGGCGGAGGAGAAAAAAGACGCATTGCAACTAAAGAGTCAAACCATTACTTCTCAATTAGAAGAAATCTGCAACATGAAAGTGGGATTATAATCAACTCTAGCAACAAAAGACTATATGGGAAACAACGCAAACGAGCATAATGACCCGGACTGACGGAGAAGTGCTTCAGAAGCACTCGCCGACATGAGTGAAAATCGCCCAAGGAAATCAACTTCCGAAGCCGCACAAGAATATAGGCCCAATATCCAAAGAGAGCATTCCTCAAGAAAGTCCAACAACAGCAATCGCAACAATCAAAGCGACAAAGGTGGCTGTTGCAGTTGGATTTTTGGGATTTGGGTTGGCATCATGATAGTATGCTTACTCTCTATGTTTTAAGCCCCAATGCCATAAATGAATACAAGAATAAAGTGCATTTTATTCTTTGCGCTACTCTTTCCTATATGTTTAGCGAATAAAGCCAGGTTACTATTTACAGGAAACAGGTACATAGATTATTTCCTGCTATGTTACTTCAATGACGTTGTCGGAGCCGTATGCTTTTTCCTTATTCTTAGCTTGCTGCTTTCGTTTAAGAAAGGAAGGAGGATTGTATTCAAATTATACCACATAGAGATTATCATTATCGCCAGCGGTCTCTTTTGGGAGTTCATCACGCCAATATATCGGAAGGATTGCACCACCGATCCTTTCGATTTAGGGGCGTTTGTTACAGGAAGTTTGATATTTTGGTATATATTCAACGGCAAATCACTGATAAACCATATTAATACAAATGCAGACAACAACGCTCAACTTCCCCCACAACGCACGGACGACGTACACGGCAATCAGGATGCTCTTTGAACAGAAAAGGACTAAGTTCTGCAGCGTTAAGTTCAACGACGACTTGTTTATCGTGGAAGCACGCCACGGCGGCTGGCTTTCGCCTTTTTCCGAAAACGTGAAGATGAAGGTGGCAGCCACGGGCAGCCGCGAGTGCAGGGTGGTCGTGGAGTCTTCTTCGAGAACCGTCCTCAACCTCCTGAACTTCGGCGCGAACAAGGGCAACATCTCCGACCTTTGCGACTATATCAGCAACGAAGTGTATAAGCTCTGCCAACCCGGCGAAATCCCTATGCGGTATTAAAGGTGGGTTCTATAAATTCCCACCGTAAAAATTTACAATAATGTTGGGTTGACGTTTTGTCATCTTTTGTTTTCTTTTCGGTCTAAATCGTAAGTCTCATCGGTCACGTAGCCCGCTACGCTCCCTCTTCAACTTACAATCTAACCTCGAAAATAAATCCAAAATCTGCCAAAGCGAATTAATAGAACCCACCTAAAACCTGATTTCACAAAATGAAGACTTTAAGAAACAAAATCGCCCTCACGCTCTTGCTGGCGCTATGCTCTGCCACCTCGGCATGGGCAGATACCTACTTCGTGTTCAAAGGCACAATCGGGGACTACCCTATCGTGATGGGCTTCTGGGCTACTTTGACCTGCGCAACCGGCGACTACTACTACGTGAGCCAAGGCAAAAACAAGAAGATCAAGTTGGAAGGCCAAATGGACTTGGAATGTGAGGAAGATAACGTTTGGCATTTCGACGAGGAGATTAACGGCAAGTGGAACGGCATGTTCAGACTGAAGTGGGACCGCAGCACAGATGCCTATCGCAATAAGTATGTGGAGGGCATGTATGTCAATGCCAAAGGCAAGAGATACACCGTGCGGCTGACGCGCGTGGATATGATAGCCAATCCCGACCACATTTAAGGGACTATATCGGCTTAAACCCCGCTTCCTATACGCAAAAAAAATCCCCGAAAAACCCAGCACACCCGTCACTACCTTTATATCGGCCTCAATTTAAGCCGTTTAGGAGTGACGGGTTTTTAGTGCCAACCCGTCACAACTATACACACTTGGGACTGCAAGCATTTTGCGCCAGCCCCCTGCCTTTCCGCCCCGAATTTCATCGAAAATCACTCCAAAAAGAGGGCAAACAATGAAAAAGTTCGATAATATTGATACGGGTTTGAAGAAAAAGTTGTAATCTTGCATCGCAAAATGTTTGCAACTTGATGTACGATAATAAGAAAACAGACTGAAGAATGAAGACTTCTGATCAGATACTGAAGATAAAGGCTACCGTGCTTTACATACTGAAGCAAATTCCTGAAGGTGTGGATTACATTCATCTATTCAAGATGATGTATTTCGCACAGCAGGAGCATTTGGTGAAATATGCTATGCCTATTGTTGATGACTCGTTCATGGCTCGCAAACATGGACCAGTGGCTGCTTTGACATATAAGGTGTTGAGAAGCGTTGAGGGCAAAGTGGATATAACGGATGAGTGCCTTCAGGATTTTGCACGTTCGCTTTCGATAACGATGGAGGATGGGCATCAGGTTGTGAGGATTGCCGATGGTGTCGAGTGCGATATGGACGAGTTGTCGAAGTCAAATCTGAAAGTACTGGATAAATGGATTGCCTGCTGTAAGGATGTTGATTCGTTTGACCTTAGTGACCTGTCACATGATGAGGCTTGGAAGACGGCAAAGGCGAAGACTGACTTGACAGGTGAGGACACGAAAATCACTTTGTATGACATGGCAAAAGCCGCCGGGGCCAATGATGCGATGCTTGCCGTAATTCGTGATCGTCAAATCAACATCCAGTCACTCCAATGGATTTGAGGGAATTGCAGTCTGCTTATTTGGCAGAGCAACATAAAGTGACAGAGGATCGCCTTGAGATTGGTGCCTTAATAAGGACTGTGCTGTCAGAAGAGGATGGATTGGTGTTTAAGAACGGACGCACGGAGAAGCCCAAACGGCTGGTTATTATCGGTATTGACAAGGAGAATGGCGTATGCTATGGCTCTGTGCTGGTGAATACGAATCTCAATCCGAGGGCGAACTACTCGGAGGAGTATTTGGCGGCTCAGTACATGCTGTCACAAGAGAGTTATCCTGAGTTTCTGGATTATGACAGCTTTGCAGATTGTGGTATGTTGTTTTCGATACCCATTAGCAAATTGCTGGCCGGTGAGTGCTGAAAACGGTTGATATCCACCCACCCAAAACGGGGATATCCGTTCACT
>JBJEAY010000116.1:0-3154 GCA_051869575.1 Prevotella sp.
CAAAGGTAATAAAAAATTTCTTTTTGGAAAACTTTTCCACGAAAATTTTTATGAAAGTTTTCCTAAAAAAATTTTTTTATCTCGAAAATTATTCATAACTTTGCGCCGCAAATCATAAAACTTATAATGGAACCGATTAAGACTTACACTTATGACGAGGCTTTCGAGGCCTCATTAAAGTACTTTGCTGGCGATGAATTGGCAGCCCGTGTGTGGGTGAACAAATACGCCATGAAGGACAGTTTTGGAAACATTTTCGAGCAGTCGCCCGACCAGATGCATTGGCGCATCGCCAACGAGGTGGCACGCATCGAGAAGAAGTACAACAACCCTATGTCGGCTGAGCAGGTGTTCGAACTGCTCGACCACTTCCGCTATATCATTCCGGCGGGAAGTCCGATGACGGGCATAGGCAACAATCAGCAGGTGGCATCGCTGAGCAACTGTTTCGTGATAGGACTCGATGGCAATGCCGACTCCTACGGCGCCATTCTGCGCGTGGACGAGGAGCAGGTGCAGCTGATGAAGCGTCGTGGCGGTGTGGGTCATGACTTGTCGCATCTGCGCCCGAAGGGTTCGCCTGTCAACAACTCCGCCCTCACATCCACCGGTCTTGTGCCCTTCATGGAGCGCTACAGCAACTCCACCCGCGAGGTGGCACAGGACGGACGTCGCGGTGCGCTCATGCTCTCGGTGAGCATCAAGCATCCCGACGCAGAGTCGTTCATCGACGCCAAGATGACCGAGGGAAAGGTGACTGGAGCCAACGTGTCGGTGAAGATTGACGACGAGTTTATGCAGTGTGCCGTTGATGGCAAGCCCTACGTGCAGCAGTTCCCCATCGACAGCAACGAACCGCAGTTCACCAAGGAGGTGGATGCCAAGGCCCTGTGGGAGAAGATTGTGCACAACGCATGGAAGAGCGCCGAGCCAGGTGTGCTCTTCTGGGACACCATCACGCGCGAGAGCATCCCCGACTGCTATGCCGACCTGGGATTCCGCACAGTGTCAACCAATCCCTGCGGCGAGATTCCTCTCTGCCCCTATGACTCATGCCGTCTGCTGAGCATCAACCTCTATTCTTACGTGGTGAATCCATTCACTCCCGAGGCATATTTCGACTTCGAGCTCTTCAAGAAGCACGTGTTCATGGCACAGAGAATCATGGACGACATCGTTGACCTCGAACTGGAGAAGATTGACGCCATCATGGCAAAGATTAAGACCGACCCGCAGAACGACGAGGTGAAGGGCACTGAATATCATCTGTGGGAGAAGATAAAGAAAAAGAGCGGTATGGGCCGACGCACCGGTGTGGGTATCACCGCCGAGGGCGACATGATTGCCGCCATGGGATTGAGATACGGCACTCAGGAAGCCACCGACTTCTCGGTGAGCGTGCATAAGACTCTCGCCCTGACCGCCTACCGCTCGTCGGTGGAGATGGCAAAGGAGAGAGGCGCCTTCGAGGTGTTCGACGCCAAGCGCGAGGAGAACAACCCCTTCCTGCTGCGTATCAAGGATGCCGATGCCGAACTCTATGCCGACATCATGCAGTATGGTCGCCGCAACATTGCCTGCTTGACCATCGCGCCTACGGGAACAACATCCCTCATGACACAGACAACAAGCGGTATCGAACCCGTCTTCCTGCCGGTGTATAAGCGTCGCCGCAAGGTGAACCCCAACGACGAGGCTGTGCATGTGGATTATGTTGACGAGGTGGGCGACTCATTCGAGGAATACATCGTATATCACAAGAAGTTCATGACATGGATGGAGGTCAACGGATATGACACCACCAAGAAATACACTCAGGAGGAAATCGACCAGCTCGTGGCAAAGTCACCTTATTATAAGGCTACTGCCAATGATGTTGACTGGCTCATGAAGGTGAAGATGCAGGGTGCCATACAGAAGTGGGTTGACCACTCTATCAGTGTCACCGTCAACCTGCCCAACGACGTTGACGAGCAGCTTGTCAATCGCCTCTATGTCGAGGCATGGCGCTCGGGCTGCAAGGGATGCACCATCTATCGCGACGGAAGCCGCAGCGGTGTGATGATCTCTGTGTCGAAGAAGGACAAGAAAGAGAATGCTGCTGCTGCCGACGTGGAGAACGCTCCCGAGGTGCCGTGCAAGCGTCCCGAGGTGACAGAGGTTCGCCCGCAAGTGCTCGACTGCGACGTGGTGCGCTTCCAGAACAACAAGGAGAAATGGGTGGCATTCGTGGGATTGCTCAATGGTTATCCCTACGAGATCTTCACCGGATTGCAGGACGACGACGAGGGTATCGTATTGCCCAAGACAGTCACCAAGGGTAAGATTATCAAGAACGTGGACGAGAATGGCAAGCGCCGCTACGACTTCCAGTTTGAGAACAAGCGCGGATACAAGACCACGGTTGAGGGACTCTCGGAGAAGTTCAACCCCGAGTATTGGAACTACGCCAAGCTCATCAGTGGTGTGCTGCGCTATCGCATGCCTATCGACCATGTCATCCGTCTCGTCAGTTCGCTGCAACTCAAGAGCGAGAGCATCAACACCTGGAAGAACGGTGTGGAGCGCGCCCTGAAGAAATACGTCACCGACGGCACCGAGGCCAAGGGACAGAAGTGCCCGCAGTGTGGTCAGGAGACGTTGGTATATCAAGAGGGTTGTCTGATTTGTAAGAACTGCGGTGCAAGCCGTTGTGGATAAAAATGATGATGAAGACAACAGTGTTTTTGGACGAAGTCCGCTTCCATGCCTTCCACGGGGTGATGCCCCAGGAGAGGGCGGTGGGGGCGGACTTCACCGTATCTCTGAGGGTGGAGTATGATTTCATCAAGGCTGCGGAGAGCGACGTTCTCGACGACACCATCAGCTATGCCGAGATATACGAAGTGGTGAAATCAGAGATGGAGCAACCCTCGCAATTGCTTGAGCATGTGGCGATGCGGATAGTCAAGGCGATAACGGCAAAATGGCCGCAAGTCATAGCCGTGGATATCAAGCTCACCAAGGACAATCCCCCCATGGGAGCCGACTGCAAGGGGGCGGGAGTGGAAATACATTTTTACTCAACTTTCGCAAGTATGGGAAGTTAAAGGAGTTAAAGGAGTTAAAGGAGTTAAAGACGTATGTTTTTCCCCTGAGAACTTCCCAAATGGAC
>JBJEAY010000117.1:0-3147 GCA_051869575.1 Prevotella sp.
AGAACCAACCATCACGATTGCGCTCTGCAAGTTCATCAACTTGCTCCATGTCGAGAACAACATCCTTGTGGAATGCTTCCATGTACTGGACACAAACATTGAGCATTTCCTGCTTCAACTCTGTCTTACTTGTAAATTTTCTCTTCATAATGCTTAGAGTTTTAAGTGATTACTTATCTTATTTGCTACTACAAAGGTAGTGTAAATTTATCATATACGCAAGTTTTTCAATAGAAAAGTTTATCATAAATGCAAATAAAGTGGACCAGTCTTTTTCGACCAGTCCACATGAAACTGCTAAAGTGACGCATTACCTTATTTGCTACGATAATTACCATGTACCTATCTTACTTGCTACTACCAACATTCGTGGTTACTTACCTTATTTGCTACAAATACCAACCATTGGTATCTATCTTATCTACTACTGGGTCTCTTATAGAATGCGAAGAAAAGGCAGTTGCCAGTTATGGATGTATCGCAATACAAGTGGGTAGAGAAGGAGTTCTTCGCTTCGAGCATGTTCACCAATCCATTCAGATTATTCATACCCTTTTCCTTAAAACTTATGCACCCTGTACCTGTACCACTGTTGTAGGTCATCGTGTAGAGACGGCTCATGCCCTCACTTGCTTCAAGGACTTGCTTTATGCCAAGGTCTTTCAACACATCCAGAGAACCTGTATATGGTGTATATCCAAGCATGGAGAGCAATTCAGTTTGGGTCAGCAGGTGTCCTCCAAACTCGCCAAAAATCTTGTATAGATTCGACAACTGGCTGTTGTATATTGCCTTTCTTGAGTGTTCCATCTGATTATTTTTATCTTATTTTCATACTTCAAAGGTAGTTATATTTTATCATATACGCAAGTTTTTACAGTATTATTTTATCAAATTTGCAAATTATTTCCTACTGATATTCAACAAGTTACAGAGATATAATCGTGCTTTTGATAATGGATATAACGGAGAATTTAGAAACGCTTACGGATAATGTGGTTGGCAAATAATGACAAACTCTTTTGCCAATATGATTACTTTTTCACTTATTTTGATTAACTTTGCAGGCAAAAACAGTTTATAACTGTTTTTCTGACATACGCCTAATTCGTCTCGAAATCACCACCTCGGAATTGAATAAGGGCAACTATCCAGAGTTAAGGCAAGTCCTGCGTATCACGTAGAGCTAAGCCTAATCTGGATATGGTTTGTGGTGAACCACGAGACGATGGGCTTATGCTCTACGTTCTTTTCAATCAAATAGAAACAACAAAATGAATTATATGAAGAAGCTTTTACTCATCGCATTATTGGCAATCCCTTGCATAGCATTTGCACAGGAAGAAGACAAACCCAAGTTGTTCCCTAAACTATTCGGGCTGAACAAAAGTATTTCGGTCGGACTCATTGGTGGAGGTATGGAAACCTTTGACTACGGCGTTATCGGTCTAAGCACGACAATCTATGGCTTTTACGCTGATTTCATGGGATGGCCGAGAAAACATGCAAACGATGTACGCATCGATAAATGGGAAGACCATTCTCAATATGCGTTTCATGTAGGGTATCAGATACCTATACATCAATACAAAGAGGGAAGTATAAGGATTATCCCTAATATTGGATGGGCAAGTATTAAGGTAGGTTATACGGACGGAAAAGATTGGACAGTTGGTGACAATGGTATAATTAACAGTTTCCATGTAACAGAAGAAAAGGGAGGATTTGATTATGGCGCTGTTCTTGTCTTTCAGAACAGGGACGACAAAATAGGCTATTATAATTTTTCCGTAGGAGCGACCAAGAAAACTATTTGGTTAGGCTTCGGAATAGATTTCAGACTCAAGAAATAAGGATAGAGGGTTCTTCTCATTTGAAGACCCTCTATTTTTGCTAAAACTGGTTCTGTTACAACTCGACCTTTGAGACACGTTCCTCTGCTCTTGCAAAGAAATCATCATCCCTTTCTATACCAACATACAGCCGTCTAAGCCTTTTGGCGGCTACTGCCGTTGTGCCGGAACCGAGGAACGGATCGAGGACAGCATCACCCTCATCAGTAGTAAGACGGATGATATTCTCAAAAATGTCAAGAGGCTTTTGGGTAGGGTGGAGCTTCTTCGTAACAACCCTGCTATGGAACACACGGCTATAGATGTCGTTGTCTTGCAGATTGTTCAGCGCTGTTCCTTCCTCATAAATGCGGATGATAAACTCCACATTCTGACAAAAACGTTTCTTGCTGATTATATTCACGGGCTTCTCCCATACGAGGATAGCGTATTTGTAACCCTTGCGTTCTGCCCATGATATGTATGAAGCCAACTGCGCCTCTGCACAGAATATAAAAGCATTCATCTTTATCATAAGCCTTGGCACTTGGTTCATAAAGTCGTTGATTTCCTTGTCACCGAACTGGACCTTAATACGGCAATGTTCTGAATCGTAGTCATACAATTCAGATTTAGATACCAGTTTCTTTGAGTTTTCCTTGTACATCTTCCGGCAGTTGGATTTGGTGAAGTTGTACGGAGGGTCTGTAATCATGACTTTGAAACTGTAGGCTGGAAGATTACAGAGAACATCGCTATTCTCTGCATGATACAATGCGCTTTCTTCTATCTTATTGTAGTACTTCATACCTTTACCCTTTCTCCAAAGCGTTTGATTATTTTATAAATGCCTCGCTCGGTGACATCGTACTTATCGCTAAGGAAGCAAACTATATACGACACCTTATGCTTTTTGGCTTTCATTCTTTTGTACTCCTCGAACAAGGCAAGGTACTGCACATCGCCTATATCGATACTGTTCTTTCTCATCAGCTTGAAAAGCTGCTCATTCATTTTGATAATTTCGTATCTTGTCATATTTTAGAAGTTGTCAAGGTTTTCAATCATTTTAATTCTATCCTGCGTCTCGGTAATCTCCACTACTGAGACAACCGGCTTTATCTCTCGTACCGCAGCAACGAACGTGTCTGTCATAGACTCTGCATCTTCTACACGCTCATAGACCGTAGGCGTACTTATAGGTACACCAGCACCAATGGAGTTCATGGCAACAAGGAGCGGCTCAAACAACTTGGTTGCTTTTGCCGTCATGACAAACTCACCGTTGGAAAGGTTTGCCGGGATTGAGTCACTT
>JBJEAY010000118.1:0-3145 GCA_051869575.1 Prevotella sp.
GCCAACACTGCAGGGGCGAGGCTTGTGATATACGGATAGCATCGCCGAAGCAGGGCAGAGAATGGGCGGCTTGGATCGAGGACAACTGCCGATTCGACCAGATGCTGCTGGAGCGCAACAAAAACGGGGCAGTGTGGCTGCATGTGTCGTGCAAGAGGGATGCGGAGGCTAACCGACAAGTTTTTAAGATATTAAAAAATTAAAAGATTAAAGAAACGAAGTTCGACGAAGTCAATTAAAAGATTAAAGAATTATGAATTACAAGGTAAACAAAATCATGCCTGTGGAGTCGGGCGTATCGCAGACGACGGGCAACAAGTGGGTGTCGCAAACTATCGTCGTGGAGGAGAACACTCCCGAGGTGCAGTATCCTAACAAGTATGTGCTGCAGCTGATGAACGACAAGGTGAACATGGCGCAGTCACTGCGTGAGGGCGACATCGTGGAAGTGGGATATTATTCCACAGTGAGAGAGTTTCAGACGAAAGCCGGCAAGCAGATGTTCGCTCAGGAGAACCGCTGCTGGAAAATCGCGAAAATTTAGAATTTATAATTTACAATTTATAATTATGAAGAATATTTTTGTACAGACAACGAAGATGGACAGTCAGACTATCTATCACGAGAATGGCGGAGTGACGATTACTCCTGCAGTGTATGAATTAGGCAAGCATCAGATTGTGGCTGGCGGCAAGATGTCGGTAGTGCAGAAGGGCAAGATGATCAGCAATGATGACGGCAGCAGCAAGTTTTTGCCTTATGTCGGCGGTGGCGGAAGCCGATATGCGAGGGTGTTCAAGACGAGGCATGGCACTGTGAAGCAGTCGAAGGCTAACATCATCTTCTCTATCAACATGCCGAAGAAGTATGGCAAAAAGCTGATTAATAGCATATTGCATGAGGAACTTCGACAGATTGAAGCCTATGCCAAGAGCCAGAAATCAGTGGGTAAGGACGAGGAATGGGAGGCTTGCCTATGAGTTGTTACTTTGTTCAATATGTACAGGGGCAGAAGGTTCTGCGCCCTGTACACTCAAAGGAGGAATACCTGAAGCTAAGGGATTCCGACAGGCAGAAGTGGCTTGTGGGCGAGATTAGGCGCGGACGCAAGGACGGAAGCATGAGTAAGGAGGAGATTGCCAAGTTGAAGAGGCAGCTACTCCAGTTTAACTACTCGTGCATACCGGGTGAGGACGGCTATCTCAAAGGGGTGAAGACTCCGTCGATGTCGTTTGGTATGGATATCGATTTCGACCCTGAAGACCCTGAGTATGAGAAGAATATGGAGGAGGTGCCTCAAAGGGTGATGGAGAAGAAGGACGAGATTAAGCCGCTGATGCTTGAGCGTAGTCCTGGTAAGGGATATCACCTGGTGTGCAGGCGAACTATTTTCGATGGCATTGCTGAGGGGAAAATCTTGGAGAATCAGGAGATGAACCTCAAGAGGGTGAGCGAGATATTGGGGATACCTTTCGACAAGGGGGCTCGTGATGTCACGAGGGTGTTCTTTGCCACGACGGCAAGCGAGGGGGATTTGGTCTTTATTGATGAGGGGCTGTTTGAGGCGGAGAAGGCGGAGGGCCAGGCAGCAAAACTGCCTGGAACGGTGGCTGCACCGCAGGGGGCGGCGCAGGGGGCAACGGCGGTGGCAACGGCGGCGGCACCGCAGGGGGCGGCGGCGGCTGTATCTGATTTATCATATCAAGGTATCCCCTACTCTGCCATCATCAAGAAATACTGGGATATGTACTACGACGGCAAGGAACCTTGCATGGGCGACAGGAACGTGAGGACATTCGAAATCTGCATGTTGCTGAGGTCGATATGCGATTATTCGCAGGAGATGCTTGAGGCGGTGATACCACGTTATGACGGTTTCCCCATGGATGAATGGCGCAGGACTATTGAGAGCGCACTCAAGGAACCAAGGAAGGGAATGCCATATAAGCTGAAGCAGGTGCTCGACGCAATGAAAGAGGACCGGAAACTGAAATACTTGGCTTTGGGTGCCGGAAAGGGTGACGACGAGAACGACTCCAACGTGAGGGGCGCAAGTATGCCACAACGTCCTCAACGTATGCCACGATTCTTGAAACTCCTTTCATCGAAGGTGCCGGAGAAGTTTAAGGCTATGGTGGAAGAGTCGATATGGCCTGCGTTGTGTGCTCATCTTCATGGGGTTAGGTTTAAGTATATCGATGGGTGCGAGCGTGAGGCAAATATTTCATCTCCGCTTATCGGACGACAAGGAATAGGTAAGGGAAACGTGAAAGCCCCAATAGAAATCGTGCTTGCCGACATCACAGAGAGCGACGAACAGAACGAGAAGCGCGAGACCCAGTGGAGACAAAACAACTGGGGCAAGAGCTCGCAAAAGGACAGGCAGAAGCGACCCTCGGACATCATCATCCAGCGCTTGGACACCGACCTCACCCCTGCCGCTTTGGCTCAATCATTAGTGGATGCTGAAAACAACGGTGAGCGAAGAATAATCACAAGCGTTGATGAGATTGAAATGCTCAATCAGATAAGCAACAAGGGCGTTGATTCAGTGGGCTTACTAATCAGGTACGCTTTCGATTCTGCAAAATGGGGACAAAAAAGGGTCGGGATAGATTCGGTGAATGGCAAATACACCGTGCGCTGGGTTTGGAACGGCAGTTGCACCCGTGAATCGGCACATTCATTCATCACGAAGAGGTGGGTGTCGAACGGTACGCTGAGCCGACTCAATCTCAATACAATACTCGTGCCCAAGGGACGTCAGGACATTTCAGTTATCGGTGATTACGACGATGCATACAAGGAGAAGATCAGGACGTATGTCGATAAACTGAGCGCAGCAAGCGGACTTGTGCAGTGCGCACAGGCTGACAAGTTGGCAAAGGAGATGCTCAATGAGCATAACGACATCGCCGACCAATGTGAGAGCGAGGGTTATCGCATCATGTCCTACCGTGCGGTGGTAATAGGCTGGTTGAAGGCTAATATCCTTTATATCCTCAACGACTATAAATGGGATAAGTCGATAGCCGAATATGCCGCATACTCAGTGCGTAGGGACCTATGGGTGAAGTTCTTCCACTTCGGCGACGAGATCACGGAGGTGTTCGACAAGGATGACAACTACAGTAATAGCCCTATT
>JBJEAY010000119.1:0-3145 GCA_051869575.1 Prevotella sp.
TCGATTTCTTCGCCACATGGTGCCAGCCATGCAAGATGATGCACCCCATCTTGGAGCAGGTGAAGGAAGTGTTGGGTGACAGAATCCGCATCATCAAGGTGGATGTGGACAAGTATGGAGTGACTGCAAGTCAGTATGGCATACAGTCTGTGCCTACATTGATGCTGTTCAGACGCGACGAAGTGCTGTGGAGAACAAGCGGTGTGGTGCAGAAATCAGAGTTGTTGGCAACGATTGGTCCGTTTTTAAGATAACCGCTATGGAATATAAGGATAAGGTAGCAGTGGTGACAGGTGGTGCACATGGCATCGGCAAATGTATTGCAGAGGAGTTCCGAAAGAGAGGGGCTTCTGTTGCGGTCATTGATGTACGAGAGGGCGACCATTTCGTTGGGGACATCTCCAAGAAGGAGGTGCTGGAAGCCTTTGCAGATGAAGTAATCGGGAAGTATGGCAAGGTGGCTTTCATCATCAACAATGCCCTGCCTCTGATGAAGGGGTTGGATGAATGTACATGGGAGGAATTTCAATATGCCTTGGCTGTCGGGGTTACTGCACCTTTCTATCTTGTCAAGCTACTTGCTCCGTATCTTGCCGAAGGAGCATCGATAGTAAACATATCGTCCTCGCGCGACCGCATGAGTCAGCCACAGACAGAGAGCTACACAGCTGCCAAGGGAGGCATTACAGCTCTTACTCATGCCCTTGCCGTCACACTACGGGGCAAGGCAAGGGTCAACTCCATTTCTCCGGGATGGATTGATACTGATTTCAAGGAATACGAGGGCGCAGATGCCATACAGCAGCCAGCAGGACGTGTGGGCAACCCAATGGACATCGCCAATATGGTGCTGTTCCTCTGCTCGGACAAGGCAGGATTCATTACAGGCGAGAATATCTGCATCGATGGTGGCATGACTAAACAGATGATTTATCATGGCGATCATGGTTGGACTCTGAAGTTATGAACTTAATTCTTTATTATCTACTTGCCGTCAACATAGCCACATTCTTCTTGTACGGCATTGACAAGTACAAGGCAAGAAAAGGAAGATGGCGTATATCGGAGGCTACACTGCTGCTGATGGCAGTCTTTGGCGGCAGTATAGGAGCATGGGCAGGTATGCGGCTTTGGCATCACAAAACAATGCACAAGAAATTTAAGTATGGCATACCAATAATAATCATCATACAGGTCACCTTAGCTGTTTATCTTCTAACCAATATTGATTGAACATGAATAAAAGAGAATACGCACAAGCTAACAAAGAATGGCTTGTAAATAAAGCACAGGAAGAGGGAGTGAAACCGCTCCCCAAAGGTATATATTATAAGGTGTTGGCAGAGGGCAAGGCTGACGGAAAGCATCCTACGCCCCGAAGCATAGTCACCGCACATTATTCAGGACGTACCATCGATGGCAAGCAGTTTGACAGCAGTCGTGGAGGTGCACCTTTGGCTATCCGTCTATGCGACCTTATCGAGGGATGGATCATCGCCATGCAGCAGATGTCTGTGGGCGACAAATGGGAGGTCTATATCCCTGCCGAAATGGGTTATGGCAAATTCTCGCAACCAGGCATTCCCGGAGGTTCCACACTTATCTTTGAGATAGAACTGCTTGGGATTGCGTAAATAAAGGATAGTAGTAGATTTGGACAATAATGACTGCACCTAATATAGAATCATCGACACGAGAGGAACGTTTGGATTATGTTCTGAATGAATGGAAATGTCTGCACAACTGTGAGTTGTGCGGCAAGTGCCATGTTCTGAAAGGCAGAAGCGAAGAGCAACTTTATGCCGACTATATAGAGGGCAAGCGGTCATATATGGATATAACACTGGAAATAAGAAGCAACAGATAATGATGTCACAGAAATACATATATCCATCCTTGTTCCCTGAGGAAGAACAGCAAATAACCGTTCCTGCTGAGGAGAAAGAGTATGACATGACGAATCTCTTTGAGAGATTGGCAAAGTCTGATTTTCGCAGCCGTTTCCATCTGTCCAAGAAATACAGGGAGTATGTAGTGGAAAAGGGATTGCCGACGATACGAAAACACGCAGAGGACTTTGTGGCAAAAAGACTTGCTCCGGCTGTTATACCGAACGACGGCAAGCAGACTCCCATGCGTGGGCATCCTGTTTTTCTTGCCCAACATGCCACTGGCTGTTGTTGCCGGGGATGCTTCTTCAAGTGGCATCACATACCTGCAGGCAGGGCACTGACCAAAGAAGAACAGGATTATGCTGTTGCCGTATTGATGGCATGGATTGATAAACAGATGAATAAAGGATGAAAATAGATACAACCAACATGTGCTCACACCTTCAGAAGAAGTTGTTTGAACCAGAAGGTGTGTATTATCCTATATGGCAAGCCATGCAGGATGATGAGACCTTGACGGCTGTGGTACGAAGCAGACAGCTGCACATACACAGAAACGGGAAGAAAATTCTCGTTCTGGCAGGTAAGGCACAACCGCAGGAGCAGCGAGAGCAGAAGCCATGCTAGCATGGATTATGCCGAGTCGTGACAGAGGAAGGCGAAGCCAACCGAAGATTATAAGGGAAGACAAAATACAAGAGTTAATAACAAGATTATAAAAAAAACATCAAATCATCAAAACAATGGACGCAAAAGAAAAAGTATTGGCAACAATGAAGGAGGCTGGTCAGCCTCTCAACGCAGGTAAAATCGCAGAACTCAGCGGTCTCGACCGCAAAGAGGTAGATGCAGCCATGAAGCAGCTGAAAGCTGAGGGCGCAATCGTCTCTCCAGTTCGTTGCAAATGGGCACCTGCAGAGTAAGGTTTTTACTGCTGTCTTGAAATATAGGCAGCAGTATCTTTAGTTCTTATCAAAATGTTAAGGTGAGGAATATGAATATCCTTACCTACGGACACAGTTATCCGCTGCATCTTTTTGGGGTAAGGTGCAGACGTATGGCTGTCAGCGTATCTTGGATTAGAGACGCTTAGCGGTCACGGCGGTAGTCGTTGTTATGCTCTCCGCCGAACAAAGCCTTGAGTATTACGCCCAAAGCTCTGAACACGAAGTAGCAAACGATGATTGCAACAATATCGTTCATACGCATTTCTGTTTTATTGGTTATACACTATTAAGAAGATTCACCATGTC
>JBJEAY010000120.1:0-3140 GCA_051869575.1 Prevotella sp.
TCTGCTTTGCTGAGCGTCAAAAGCGAATGATTATTGATGGAGAGGATTTCTATCGTGACCTGCTATTCTATCACCGCAAACTACATCGCCTAATTGCCATTGATTTGAAACTCGGTCGTTTCAAAGCTCAATACAAAGGTCAGATGGAGCTGTATCTACGTTGGCTTGAGCAGAATGAAATGGAGCCAGGAGAAGAAACACCACTTGGTCTTTTACTCTGTACTGAAGGTAGTGAGGAACAGATTGAACTTCTCCAACTCGACAAAACGGGAATAAAAGTCGCTCAGTATATGACTGAACTGCCTCCGCGCGATGTCCTCGTGCAACAGATACAAAAGTCCCTTGAAGTTGCAAAAGCCAAATGGGGAAATGAAAGAAAGGAGGATGAGGTATGAGTGAGTGGAAGAAAGTGAGGTTGCGCGACGATAATATCACGGCTCGCACCTTCGCAAGTGTACCAGAGCAAGATCCGTGGCAACAGGAAGTGCAGGAGATGAAGCGGAAACTGCAATGGATGGAAGAAACCGAAATGGCGGTTGTGGTATCTCTGGAGCAGAACGAGATACAGACATTCAGGAAATGGCGACTTGATATCACTCCACATCGTGAGAAGATGGAGAAAAGGGAACTGGATAAGGAATTCAAAGATGCCGACAGCAAACTGCGTGTGGTCTTTGTCTGTGCCCCTGCATGATAAAGGTTTTGAATTGCAGGTATGGATCATCCATTTGACAAGCCAACGACTCGTGCTGCACTCATCAATGCCATCCGTGATGTATTGTGGCAGGAGCTTCCTGAGAGTTATAGTGAAGAAAGTATAAACTACTATCGTGACACGATCTACAACTACGCCAGCCAAAGATATGGTGGCGTGGCATAAAACGAAGAGTGGACCGATAAAGGCCTGATCACGACCGTGGCCGCCAAAAGAATGGAGATGTGCGACCCTATCCTTGCTCTATGGCTCAGAGAAAGAGTGTTGAAGTAGAACTATGCGTTGTTGCTTAGGTAATGGAGGTAATTAAAAATCTGCATTTGCAGCTAATTATAGGCTAAAAACGCCTTGTATTTTTCTGCTATTGATACTTTTCCTACATTTGCAGAAAAATATAAGCACTTTTGTGGATATGACAAACATTATTGGAAGAGAAAGGGAAATCAGCGAGCTGATGTCGTTATACGACAGTGGCAAGGCGGAGTTTGTTGCCGTATATGGCAGAAGAAGGGTAGGCAAGACCTACCTGATTGACGAGACGTTTCGCGGAAGAATCACGTTCCGTCATGCCGGATTGTCACCCATAGACGATGAGGGCAATAAACAACTCACCAATGACCAGTTGCGCGGGTTCTTTTATTCCTTGAAAATATATGGGATGAAGCCAAACAAATGTCCAAAGACATGGCTGGAGGCTTTCTTCATGCTTGAGCAACTGCTTATGGAGAAAGACAATGGAGAGAGAATGTTGGTCTTTCTTGACGAGCTTCCATGGATGGACACTGCACGCTCGGGGTTTGTGCGTGCCTTCGAGTCGTTTTGGAACAGTTGGGCTTGCCATCGTCCTAATGTCATGCTTGTTGTATGCGGAAGTGCAACATCATGGATGCAGGACAACCTCATGAATAATCACGGGGGACTATATGGTCGTATCACATACGAGATTTGCCTCCGTCCATTCACTCTTGGCGAATGTGAGGCTTACTACAAGAGCAGGGATATACGTATGTCCCGCTATGACATGGTGCATAGTTACATGATCTTCGGTGGCATTCCTTATTATCTCAGTTACTTGCATCGTGAATACAGTTTGGCGCAAAATGTTGAGGATATTTTTTTCTCACGACAGGCAAAGCTCAAAGATGAATATGACCGTATGTTTTCCTCCGCATTCTCCAATCCCGACGACATAAAAAACATAGTCAAAGTGCTTGCCAACAGACGTACTGGTTATACCCGACAGGAAATCTCGCACCTCACAGGCATTGCCGACAGTGGTGCCTTGACAAAGCTTCTGCGCGCCCTCGTTGCAAGCGACTATGTGCTCACTTATCAGCCTTTTGGCATGGGCAAACGTGAGGAACGTTATAAGCTCATCGACCATTTCTCGTTGTTCTATCTGCGCTTCGTACATGGCACCAACCGTCTTGACGAGGTTTTTTGGTCGGTCAGCCATACATCTCCGCAGGTGACTGCTTGGCGTGGGTTCGCATTTGAGGAAGTGTGTCTTTCACATATCGCTCAGATAAAGTCGGCTCTGGGCATTTCCGGTGTATCATCGACACAGTCAGCATGGTCTGTCACGGGCGATTCTGACAGTGACGTGGGCACTCAGATTGACTTGCTCATCATACGCAAGGACCATGTGATTAACATGTGTGAGATGAAATTCTATAGTGAGGAGTTCACCGTTGACAAGTCATATCACCGCACTCTCATTCATCGCCAGAATCTTCTCTCTGAGCGCATTCCCCGAAGGGCGGTCATCCATCCCACGCTCATTTCCACATACGGCATCAAATACAATGAGTACTCCAGTGACTTCGTCAAGGTACTGACGTTAGATTGTCTGTTTTCTCAGGTTATGTAGCATTTCGTATGTTTATACAGCAGACTGAAGTTTCTGACCGATAAAGACCTGATCACGACCGTGGCCGCCAAAAGAATGGAGATGTGCGACCCTATCCTTGCTTTATGGCTCAGAGAAAGAGTATAATCGAGCGGAAGTGCGACCAAGTCAGATTGTGAACACGCGTGTTCACAATTTCCAAATCATTGAAACACAAATAAAATTGGCGAAAGTAATCCAAATTTCGCTTGTTGACGGCCTTGTTCGATAATACTCCGGATATCAGAAACCAGTTTATCTGTTGTCACATGTTGCAGCTTATTCTTCTCCATAACCTAAAACTTTGAAAGCGTTTATAAGTTCCGTTTGCATCGGATAAAGAGTTTGTTCTCGTATCTAACTCCCATAAATAAAAAATGTCCCGCTGTGTACGCTGATCTTACAGGAAGCGGGCGGGTTTGTTGGCACAAAAGTAATCTATTATTTTTGATCTACCAAAGAGAAACCTATATAGGGGCCCACCCCGTTGTAAAAGGGGCAGGCCGGACGGATCAACAGGTACAGCTCATTGGATCT
>JBJEAY010000121.1:0-3136 GCA_051869575.1 Prevotella sp.
AGGCTGATTGCATCTTTCCGCTCTAATGGAGACAAACTCCTCGCTGAAAGGCGTGGCAGAATGGAAAACATTATCAAGAACACGAATCCTGTAAAATCCAATCTCCCCGAACTCGACAAGGCTCTGCAATGGCTCACTCTCACGATGGATGAGCTTATCACCGAGCAACAGGGCAAGGGCATATACGCCGGCTTGCCTTGGTTTAACGAGTATTGGGGCAGGGATATGTTCATCGCCATGCCAGGAGCAACACTTGTCACTGGGCAGTTTGACTACACAAAGGAAATCCTCAAGGACTTCTCAAAGTTTCAGGACCGCAATCCCAACTCTCCCACATGTGGACGCATCCCCAATCGTGCCAACCTTGAAGGTATAATATACAACACTGCTGACGGCACACCGAGATATGTTATTGAGACAGAGGAACTTCTCAACTATTGTGGCGACACATCTTTCCTCAAAGACATCTATCCATCGATTGTGTTGAGCACCGACCAAAGCCTCAACCGTCATACCGACCCCAACGGCTATCTCATGCACGAGGATGCCGACACGTGGATGGATGTGAAGCGCAACGGCATCCCAGGTTCACCTCGTGGCAACCGTGCCAACGACATACAGTATTTGTGGTACAAACAACTTATGGCTGCATCGCGACTTGCCAAGCTCATGAATGATGACGAACACCTCAAAACTTGGACTCAGGCAGCGGAAAAGGTGGCAAGAAACTTCGAGCGTGACTATTGCAACAAGACTGACATCATCATCTATGACCATCTCAACACTGACGGCACGCCGGATATGCAGTTCCGCCCCAACCAGTTGTTCTGCTTCGACCTCATAGGCGACGAGACCTTTAAGCAGAAGGTGACACGCAGATGTTGGGAGGAACTTGTATATCCATGGGGAGTGGCATCACTCTCGCAGAAAGACCCGCAGTTTCATCCGCAACATGAAAACTGGCACTACTATCATAAGGACGATGCTTATCACAATGGCACCGTATGGCTATGGAACAATGGCATTGCCATGCAGCGAATGATAGAGTACGGTCAGAAGGAAATGGCATGGCAATTATTCAAGAACATGAACCGCCAGGCGTTAGTGGAAGGTGCAGTGGGCAGTCTCAGTGAGAATGCCGATGCCCATCCGCGCGAAGGAAAGAGCAGAGCCGGACTTTCGGGGACTTTCCTCCAGGCATGGAGCAACAGCGAGCAGCTCCGTGTATGGTATCAGCATTTCCTTGGCATACGTCCCGACATGATGAACAAGACAATATATGTAGAGCCTCGCCTGCCCGAAGAGATCACCGACCTTGAGACATCCATGATGGTGGGCAATGGCAAGGTGTGCATATCGTATCATAACGGAGAGTTTACCTGTTGGCTTGACAATCTCCCCGGAGTGCGTCTTGTGGTGAAGATGGAGAACGCCTCGAAGATTGAACGCGACAAGACCAACCCAATCTTCCGCAACCTTGATTTCTGCCATCCGCAGCCACTCGACCATTATCCATGCTTCGACGTGCGCCACGATCCGCCACTGACGTATTGACTCGTCAACTCGTCACACTTTATGATTGAAGCTGCATCTTACCGAATTGCCAAAATGGGACGGCAATGACCATGTGGGCAAATTGTTCCGCCGACTGCCGGGATTGACAGATGCCCATATCTCATTCCTCCGTATATGGTTGCGTTCAGCAGTAGTACATTGGCTGCAGCAAGAGACTCTCCACGGCAACGAACTGATGCCAGTACTCATTGGAGATCAGGGATGTGGCAAGTCAACATTTGCTGCCCGACTGCTGCCTGAATCACTGCGATGCTATTATCTCGACCACATACATTTCGGTAATAATTTCTCGTGCGACATGGCTCTGACCAACAATCTCTTGGTCAACATCGACGAGTTTGCCAACATGGGATCCTCGAAGCAGGGTGCACTTAAATACACCCTGTCGAGAAACAAGGTGAACAGTCGCCCCATCTTCGGCAGAACTCAGGAAGACAAGCCTCGCTATGCCTCGTTCATCGCCACAACTAATGATGTCCGCCCATTGTGCGACACCACAGGAAGCCGTCGTTATCTCTGCATATCTATCCCCGAGGGAGAACTCATCGACAACGACACGCCGATAGACTACGAACAACTCTATGCACAAGTGATACACGAAATCGACGTAGAGAAAAAAACTTACTGGCTCACCAATGCCGAGGAGAAAATCGTGCAGGACATGAACATGCCCTACCTGAAAATCGACTCAATGGAGACGATGCTCCACAAATGTTTCCGAAAACCGAAAAAATCAGACGGCGACTTATGGATGAGCAGCGACGACCTTATCACCACTCTCCGCCGCTCCTACCCCATCGTCAATGACGACTCCAGCACACGCATTCGTCTCGGTGCCACACTAAAGTCAATGGGCTATGCCTCGCGCCGCACCCGAAAGGGGCGCGACTACAACATCGTGGTTAGATAGAATATGGCATAAGGATATTCAGAAAAAGGATGGCAAGGTTATTGCCCTTGCCATCCTTTTATAGTATATTCATGGAGTTATTACTCTTTCTTGCATTTAATCCATATAGATTCGCCATCCATTGACATCTTAAGTTCCGAAGTGGTTGATGTCACTGAAATAATCTCATACGAAGCGTACAACTCACCTCCAACGTAAGTGTTTACGGTATTGCCCTTGATTGACCATGTGCCGCTCCCGTTTCCGAAATATCCAGAGCCATAGTATGTGCCATCCGACTTGAATGTGGCATACGTTGCCTTAAATGGCCAGTCAATGTAGCTGCCAGATTGGCTCGTTTTAACTTCAGTAATCTTCCACGTACCAACAATGTCAGAGTTGTACTGATTGTCATCATCGTCATTGCTGCATGAAACGAATGCGAATGTTGCCACCACAAGGGTTAGCAGTAAAAATAAATGCTTTTTCATAATTTGATTTTTTAATGTGTGAATATTACCAATATTTATTATGTTTTGTATATACGGCTGCAAAGTAACAAGACATCAATGCAGCCTTTCTGCATAATAATAAAAATGTTTATGAAAGAGCAAAAAAAGGCTCTACAGATATTGTCCGTGGATAAAAGCCAGGACTGCTAACCAAATATCC
>JBJEAY010000122.1:0-3133 GCA_051869575.1 Prevotella sp.
TTCACGAGCCTTTCCCCGGTTGAAAATTCAAGCCATTAACTGAATATCCCTAAATTAACTTTGAGAGAACGCACTTCGGTGGCATTATGGTCCACGAAGAAGAACTGCACTTTATCTATATCTGCGGTTGCCTTGTACTCAAAAATGAGCGTGGTTGCCGTGGTCTCAAGGTTAGTATCCAGCTTTTGGGTCATAAAATTCGGGTCTGATGCGGTAGCTGCTATGGTGTATTCTCCCGGACGAGACTCTGTGACAGTGCAGTTGCCTATTTCTGTATCGGCAAGGCTGACAGGCAAATACACCGTTTCCTCCACTTGGCCGCTATTCAGCATCATGTGGCGAAGACCGATATTTGCGCCTATGTTGCTATCTCCACCCAAGTCTATTCTCAACTTATCGTTTGCACAACCCCACCCATACGTATCGCGGTATGCGGCGATATTGATGTATGTGCGTATCCATTCATGAGCGATTGGTAGTTTTACTCTTATTGAGTTTGCCTCACTCAGGCTATAACTTCTATCAGAGCTATTATAGTTGGCAAAAAATATCTGCAATTCAAAATCCTTATCAGACTTATAGTCAAACGCAAGAACATTGGCATTTACTGAAATATCACTTGTAATTGCCGCGGTCAGCACTTGTGGGTCACCTCCATTTGTTGTGAATGAATAGCAGTGAGTGCTATTATCGTATGTGGCAGTCGTGCCTGATGCTGTAGTCGTGTCTATATTAAGGCGATAGTATTCGGCGTCGGTGATTTGAACAGGGGCGTTGATAGCATCCCAGTTCTCCACGCTTAATTTCTCAAGGTATTGGGCAAATGTTGCCTTTTCAGCGCCTGTCCCGGCGTCAGCCCAAATGTTCCATGCTCCTCTGTAGCTCGTATATTCATCATTACGGCGAAGTCCGAGATAAATACCATCTTCAACGCCCTCAGCCGTGTCGGCCCAGCTGTTCCACATAATAGCGTCAATGCCGGCGTTGGTATTTGCCTTTTTCCATGCCCAAGCAGCACCTGTTGCTTGCACCTCTTCGTTTTCCGAACTGTCTAAATATGCATTGGTGCCACATTCTGCAAGAATTACCAGACGTTTTTCCTCGCCTTTATAGTAGTTTTCACGTTTTAGTGCCCAGTCTGAAAGTACTTCAAGATTTTTAAGTGTACACAGCTTGGTGTTTTCATTGTAAGTAGCTCTCGTATCCTTATTCCAGAAATCAGGGCTATATACATCTTGAGGGTAGGGGTTGTATGCCACACCCCAGCGAAAATCGCCTTCCAGTTTGCTATAGTTGACGAGTTGGTTCAGGATGGATTTCGAGGCAAAGTAATTCGGGTTATCTACTTTCAGACCTGTCCAGCTTGAACCTAATGAGGCGAGCACATAAGCATTGCGGTCGTATTGGCGAACAATATTATATGTAAGTCGCAAAGACTTTTCGTAAGCCTCTATATAGCGGAGAAGTCTCGGGTTGTCGCCCATATTTGTCCAGGTGAGTTGGTCATCAATCTCTTTTTGCATAATCCAGTGGTGGATGCGTCCATGCTCCCCGGTGGAATATCTTTGAGCGAGGTAATTGATAGTGGCGGCATACGCATGAGAGCCTTCGGCATCTGTCAAATCCGGCATGGCATAGTTGCCGCCGTCACATTCTTCGTGGTGCATAACGTGGTTGTACTGCACTTCGCCGGTCTGGTCGGTGCCACCTGTCGATTTGAACAAAATCACGGCTGCCACCACAACGCCCTTATTGTAGCAATCTTGGATAAGAGCATCGTATTCGGCAATTTTACTCTTTTTGATATAGTATGTAGTGCCTAAGTAGTCGTACGTCTCGGTGTCATCATCACCGGCAAAAGCAGCATTCTTGTTGCACGCAATAAAATTGTTTGCCACGATATTAAGTGTTGTGGAGTGGATACCCAATTCATCTTCTCCAAAATCTTCTTTAGATGCCGTTGTGATATTCGCAAGGCCTTTTTTGCTCTTAAACACTCCCGGCGCGGCTACACACAATTCCGGCACTTTGTCGGCATAGCGTGCATGGGATACGAGGTTTTCATTAGCATCGGCAATAACCCATTTTGAGAGAATTCTGTCGTATGTGTAACCTTCTGAATACACATATCTATCTACAACTATTGTAAAATCTCCGCTTGGCAGAGTGCCATCGATATGGCTAACGAAGTTGCCGCTATGTACTCGAGCGTAAGAACGGCCGTCAAGAAGATGACAGTCTGATTTGGTCGTCTTACCTGTTATTTTCACTTGGTCTGAGGTAACCTCCACGTATGATATTTCGCAAGGATAAGCCGTGCTCAAGTATCGTGCGGCTTCTTGGGCATCTGCATCTTTTCTGCCCGATTCAACCCACGGGTCTGTGCCATTAATACCCAATAGCTGTATTACGATATTATTATCGGCATTTGAGCCGAAGTCAAAACGGAGTATATCGCCGGCCTTGCCCCAATTCCAGTCTTCCATCTGCTTGGAGATGATGAATGTTGCTGTTTGAAACACAGATGTTGCGGGCAATGTGCCGAATTTTGTAGAGCGAGCCTCCGTAGTGTTATAGTTTCCGTCAGACTGCTTCTCCAAGAAAAACACTTGTAGGCCGTCAATATCTTTAGTAGCCGTATATTGAAATTGTATTTTGTATTCAGCGTACGGCAAGTCTATAGAGAGAGGTGTGGTGCACGCATATGGGTCTGTACCATTGGTTTTGATAGTGTGTATCCAACCCTCTTCAGAGAATGTTACAGACATTTGATTGGCTTTATCCGGGTCGAGATTAATGGCAGTCTTAGCGTTTGCTGTACCGGCTAATGCAATAGCAATGTACAGCAAGAAAAATTTTAATTTGTTCATTAACGGTTAAGTCTTTAGTTTAGACAAAAAGAATATGATGAGATTGCGTTTTATAGTATGATAGTGTCAAATTATCGTTCAAAGTTACAAACTATTTTTAAGTATTCAAAATTTATTTGGTTTTATTGCATTTTATTTAGAGTTGTTGGTAACAAGGGAAAATATGTCCACCGACTATCCCGACTGCACACTTATTGCTTGACGGATTATAACCCTTTTAGTTTTAGCTGTTTGGCAAAATGTATATTGATTTGTATAAGATC
>JBJEAY010000123.1:0-3124 GCA_051869575.1 Prevotella sp.
TAATGTTCCCACGTGACGCTTTCGAACAGATGACATCACAACAGTATGCCTATCCCAATGGTACGAACGGCACAATGGAAATCTCCTTCGATGTCCCTACATTTGCCGATGTCGATAAGGAATATGAGAGAGCCGTAAGCATGGGAGCGAAGCCCGTCTTTGCCCCGACCACCGAACCGTGGGGGCAACGCACCTGTTATATTGCAGACCCAGAAGGCAATCTCATTGAGATTTCGTCATTTGTTGAATAACGGTTTCGTGGATAAAGGTGATAACAGATGAAGAAACACTATTTACATATACTTGCGTTGATGCTGGTGCTCCACCTGTTTCTCTATGTGTGGAAAGCATCGGTACCTCCTGCCTTTTCCTTGTCTCAACCGTTTGAGATGAAGATGGTCACAATGGTGGGGATGTGCATCTTGACTGTCGTAGTGCTCTTCATCTCAAGGGCCCAAAAAACCTGTCTGTCCGTATGGCCGGGAAAGCTTGATGCGACAACCATTGCCCTCCTCCTGCTTTCCGTGCTGATGCTTGTCTCCACGGCTGTCTGTTTCACAAAAGGGACCCACGAATTATGGCTGTTGTTCTACGGAAGCCTTGTCACGCCGCTTTTTGAAGAGCTGCTGTTCCGCGGTCATATCTATGACATTCAGCAACACATTCACCGCCGTACGCTTCATGTAGTAATCCTCAATGCCTTGCTGTTCTCTGTATGGCATTTGGGCTACATCGTGAATCCGCTGTTATATGGTGAATGGATGGCATTGAGCAAACTGGTTGTCGGACTGCTTTATGGTCTGGTGTTAGCCTCTATCAGATACAGGACAAAAAGCACGCTTTGCTGCATTCTGGCACATGGAGCCATCAATTCGTTTCTTGGATAAACAAACAGAAAAATCATCACATTATGGACTATCAAAAAATAATCGACAATATCAACGAGGTCATGAACCTGGAGATACCGATGCTCCTCTCCCTTTCGGAGGAGCAGGTGAGCGTAAGGAGAAACAATCAGAACCGAACGGTAAAGATGCTTGTGGGGCATCTCATCGACTCTGCCTCCAACAACCATCAGCGAATGGTACGCCTGCAGTATGCTCCACGTTGCGGACACTCCATGCCGAACACGGAGATGGGTATGCTCGTTTTCCCGGACTACACCCAGGACAACGACCTGTGGATAGAGCTTCAGGACTACCAGCATGAGGAGTGGCAACAGCTCGTGATGCTGCTGAAACTGTACAATCAGCACATCTGCCACATCATCCGCTCGGTTGACAAGACCAAGCTCAACAACTATTGGATTGACTACGAAGGTTGCCGTGTGACGCTTGACGCCATGATACGTGGCTACATCAACCATCTGAACCTGCACTTCGGACAGATACACGAACTGATCAAGTGAATGACATGATGACAGCACGACTGAACTATCTCGACAATCTGAAGGTGATGTTGACCTTCTTGGTCATATTCCACCATGCCGGACAAGCGTATGGTGATGGAGGGGAGTGGCCATACACGCCTTCCAACCCAGCAGAGGTGATGCCGTGGATATGGCATTTCTTCTCCACAAATGCCGCATTCTTTATGGGGCTATACTTCTTTATCTCCGGTTATTTCATCCCCGGCAGTTATGACCGACAAGGCTTCGGCACATTTATCCGGAAGAAGATTTTGCGTCTTGGCGTACCATTGGTGTTGATGAGTGGTCTTATCACCTGTCTTATCGGAAAAGTGGAATTAGCCCACATGTGGTTTGTGGAAAGTCTGTTGATATTCAGCTTCTTCTATGCTGTAATCCGCAAAAGGTGCAACGCTATAACCAGTGATTGTAACTCTAAGCCTACAATCATCGGATTGTGCCTTGTAGCCTTGCTTATGGGGGTTGGCAGTTATTTTATCCGACAGGTCAGTCCTCAAGATCATTGGATTAGCTTGTCTTTATGGATTTTCGAACCGGCCCACTACCTTCAGTATGTCATGATGTTCGGATTGGGGATATTGGCCTATCGCTTTAAGTGGCTCGACAAGTTTGGCAATAAGACAGGATTATGCGTATTGCTGATTGGCGTCGCCTTTGCCATCGGCAATTATGTAAGACGGGACGGGGCATGGAACGATTTCGTATGGAGATGGTTTGGTATTTATGAATCATTTATGTGCGTGTTCATCAGTTTTGGATTGCTTTGGCTATTCCGTGAAAAAGTAAACATAGGTAACAAGACACTGTCATGGCTGTCGGCTCAGAGTTATGGTGCATACATCGTTCATCTGCCACTGATGTTGATAGCGCAATCCCTTTTCGATGGTGTATGGATGGGAGCTTTGGGCAAATTTATGTTCATAGGTGTAGTGACAGCAATCCTCTCCTTTGCGCTAACATGGCTGTTGCGATTGTTGCCAGGAGTTAAAAGGGTGATATAAACTATCAAATGGGGATACTGATACGGTTCAGACGACCAATGGAATAAGTTATATACCCATGTGTAGGGAATGAAGAACAATCCTGATGCACCAAAGCCGTGGAGAGATAGGATATAAAAAGTAAACGATACGGCAAGAAAAATTCGTTCAAAACTTTTGAATGAAGATTCAAAACCTTTGAACGAAGATTCAAAAGTTCCGAACGTACATTCAAAAGTTTTGAACGAAAATTTATCAGGCATGTACCGACAATTGGTAGCGTATGTCGGAACTTATATTGCCTTATCTGACATTTGTCCGGAACGGTCTCCGTAAAGCCTCCTTTATCCCTTCAACGCTGTCATGGAAATGAATGCCATACGTTTCGATGAGAGAGCCATCCATGGTCAGGTTTCTTGCCTGTTCGGAGAACCGTTCCACGTCAGGCAGAATCCATGCTGACGGCTCTTTCAGTCCCATGAGTGTGGCAGCTTTCAGAAAAAGTTCATAGCTGTTCATGGTGTTTCCACACCCGAAATTGTAGATACCACCTGGCAGAGAAAGCGCCTTCTCCATATTCCGGACCACATCCCACACGTAGGTGACGCCACGGAACTCATGTGTAGCGGCTTTCATCGTCGCACCCTCGTCAGATGCTTTTTGCAGGTTGACCAGTATGTTGCTGTTCAGCTTCATGCGGCTGTCGGGCCTATCG
>JBJEAY010000124.1:0-3121 GCA_051869575.1 Prevotella sp.
TAAAGAGTTCTACAAACATTATTTGTAATATTGCACTTGCTTGTTGACTCTATATCTATGACGAAATTTTTGAGTAAATTGAAAATTTCGCTTATAAAATTTGGTCAAATGGAAATTTATTTGTAACTTTACACCGTAATATAAAACATACCATCTAATATGCGGGGGGTGTACCACGAAAGTGGAGCCTCCCGCTCCCTTTTTTTGTAAGGATTAAACTATCTGAATACCAAGTTTTTTGGCTTGAAAATAATTGTCAAAATGTTTGGTCAAAAGCAAAAAAATGACTACCTTTACTCTATAAATAAGAAACATATTTACTCACCTATTAAAGATTAAGAGCAATGGAAAAAGAAGATTTGAAAGCAGCAATCAAGGCTAACTTCGAGAACAACGAGTTTGCAACCGCAATGGAACTGAACAAGGATTTGTTCCAGGAGTATGAGAACGTAGCTGGCAAGCGTAGCCTTACCGCGCTGGTCGGGTACTACTGCAAGAAAGCAGAAGCCACTGAGTTCGTAGAGCCAGAAGAAAACCTCGTTCCCGTCGAGGAAGTGACCATCACAAACGAGGAGGTCGGAATGGTTGAAGACATTCTCCCTGTCGATGAACTCAAGGAAGAGGAAGAACCGGAGTATAAGTTCGACTTCAACGAAGAACTGTTTGCCATCATCGATGTGGACGAAATCAGTGAGTTGCTGGATAAGGGCAACAAGGCTCTGGATCGCTACTGTATCGTAAAGGAGTACTTCCATCAAGTCAGCGATACAGAGCGCAAGATTAGTACGACGATGCTGGTCAAGTCAGACGGATTCGGCTGGGAATCCTTCGGTGATGTTGTCAATGCCCTCGGAGGCAAGAAGGGTAAGACCATCCGAACTGCCGGTAGCTTCTGGAGGTCGGGAATGGGCCTGCCCGTCGGCGAGGAAATTACCAAGTGGACTATCTACAGGATAGGAGAAGCGCTGAACAAGTACGTTTTCCGCCACAACGATTCTGCCATCCGCATAGTAATCCCCTGTCTGCAAGAAAGGAGGTAGGTATGCTAACTGAGTTAGTAAGTCAGAGCCTCGGAGTAACCATGACGGAAGCAGATGAGATAATAGACGAGCAGGCAAGAATCGGACTTGACATGATAGCCAACGACCGACTGACAATAGAAGATGTTGACGAACTGATGTACGACATGGGAGTGGAGCCGGACTACTTATATGAGTTCCTACTCAGAATGTGCTAATTCCTATATAATATATGAAAGAGAGGTTAAAGTTAGTTCTTAGACCTCTCTTTTTGACTCATTCAGTAGGTTTCCCATCAACAACCTTGCCTGTTGCTTCCTCGATAAGTTCGCAAATGGAAATAGAACGTTTCTTATAGAACGCATAAAAGTCGTCCTGTCGGAAAGCCTCAACGTCAATAGCATGAGAGGCGACGAAATGATTGTAGGTGTCGGAGTCGATGTGTAGCCTACGCTCTACACGTTCCGAGTATTTGCTTGGAGCGTCACCTTGAATGAAGCGGTTGCTCCTTGCGTAGAGAGGTGTCTTGTTGATAACTGAGTTCCATAGTTCTTGCGGAATGTTGTTCTCCGGCTTAGTACACCAGTTGACGGGGAAGATGTGGTGTATGTCAGTTGCTTCGTCCACATACGATGCGAAGTCCATTAGACCACCCGAAACAAAGTCGGTGGCCCCGTTCTTCAGAATGAGTGCCATGACACCTTTGTATGCTGCGCTGTTGCGTGTGTAGAGCCTCTGAAGTCTTGAATAGTGGAAGTTGGAGCGGACGATGGTATCGGGCAGTTCGTCGCTGCCCTTGGCCCACCTCATCATTCCCACTACGTCGTTGGCATAGCGTGTCTCGTTGGCACTTCCATAAAGCTCTCCGAAGACACCGCACCAGTACCATTGCTCCAGCCTTGCCTTGTTGGTCGCATCGAACCAAAGGTTTTTGTCTGCAGCAAATAGGACTGAAAGCGGTATGAGTTGAGAGGTGTAAGGCAGGTCAACGGAGGTGTAGATTTTCTGTTGCTTGATGAACTTGACTGCCTCCTCGACTCCTTCGATGATAGCGTCTCTGTATCTTTTGTAGTCAGAGAAGTCCAACGAAAGGACGTCACGTTTCTTGCAGCTGACACCCTGCCTCTCTCCATTCACGAACTTGTGGTAATTCGTCAGCAAAGTGGTTGCAGTTAAGAAATCGACATTTGTGAAGGCTGGCTGACTGCTCTTGAACTTCAGCACGTTTTCGCCTTTGAGGTCATTCCATATCTGCTCCCAGTCTTGCCGGAGTTGGAATCCATCGGCAGCGAATGAGGCGGTGACGAGTTCAAAGACAGTGAGGGTGACACCGCCCGTGTTCACGTTCTCGAATACCTGGCAGACAGCCTCCTTCGGTGTGTCGCTCGGAAGGATGATAAGCGGCACTCGGTAGTTGGCAACGGCATCTACAATTTTCGTATAGAACTTGGTGTACTGCTCGGCTATGTCCTTGTCGAATCCGTGGTACTGAAGATAACCCATCTGCCATTGCATCGATGCGCTTGCGTCGAAGATGATGTTGACGGGGAAGCAATGGTTGGCATACTCATTCGCAGTAGTTGAGAGGTCAAGCCGGACATCACGACCGATGTTCTCGGTTATGATCCTGCTCTCGGGAACTGAAATGACACCATCAACCCTATCGGTGAGCGTATTCAGACAGGTCGGGATATGGAGGTAGTAGTAGCGGTAGATTTTCTTGCCTTTGCCCTCGCTTATCTCGACTGGGTTCTTGCTGAACACGGAGCGGTAGATAGAGGTGAACCTCTGCTGGCCATCGAGTATGAGGTATCTCGGAATGACAGACTCCCTCGATGGGTCAACTCCCTCGACTGTGCGGCACTTGAAATGTAGGTCGCTGCCCGTGTTGTCGAGAAACATTGCCGCCCCGATAGGATAGTTGTTTGTTAAACTTGCGATGAGAGCCCGAATACGACCATCATCCCATACCCAGCCGCGTTGAAAGTCTGGCAACTGTGTTTCTCCTTTATGTATGCTTGCGAGAATTTCTTTCAAAGACTCGCCGTTAGTTCCTGTCATTATTTCATTGTTCTAAAGGGCAAATGTGAAACGCTCCGCTA
>JBJEAY010000125.1:0-3117 GCA_051869575.1 Prevotella sp.
ATAACTCCCCATTATAACTCCCCATTTTAACTCCCCAATACACACACTATTTCTTTATCTTCGAGTAGAGCGTCTGTCGGGTGATGCCGAGCAGTTCGGCAGCTCGCGAGATATTGCCATGACACTTGTCCACCACCTTGCGCACATGCTCAGTCTCCACACTTTCGAGGGTGGCTACCTTATTATTGTTGTCGATGGCATCCTTGAGAGTGCGGACGAGTTCGTCGTTGTCCCAAGGTTTGGTGATAAAGTCGGCGGCACCTGCCTTCAGTCCTTTCACTGCAAGACGAACATCAGCAAAGGCTGTGACGAGTACCACAGGGATATCTGCATGCAGGCGATGGATGGAGCGAAGCCACGTAAGTCCCTCCTGACCGCTGTTCATACCGATGGTGAAGTTCATGTCGAGCAGTATCACATCCACCCTCTCCTGCTGGAGCAAGGCAAGCACTCCGTCGGGATTGGTCAGCGTGAGGATATGTTCAAACACATCGGCAAGGCATATCTTCAATGCCGTCAGTATGGCGGGATTGTCATCCACTATCAATATCGTTCCGTATTTCATATCATTGGGATTAATCGCTTGCAAAATTAATCATTTCTGCTGATACGGCGAAATAAATCGGGAGAAATGTATGATTATCACACAGAAGTCTGTATGATTTTCATACAATCCACCTTTGGAAGCAAGAAAAGTCTTGGTGGTTTGGAAGCAATAATGTAACTTTGCAGCACGAAAAAACAAAAAAACAAGATATGATAAGAACAGAAAACATCACGAGAATCTTCCGCACGGAGGAAGTGGAGACGATAGCACTCAATGGAGTGAGTATCGAAGTGAACGACAGCGAGTTTGTAGCCATCATGGGACCTTCGGGCTGCGGCAAATCCACGTTGCTGAATATCCTCGGACTGCTCGACAGTCCTACCGAGGGCAAATACTGGCTCGGCGACGAGGAGGTGGGACACCTGAAAGAGCGCGAGCGCACTGCATACCGCAAGGGGCGCATTGGATTCGTGTTCCAGTCGTTCAACCTCATAGATGAGTTGACCGTGGAGGAGAACATTGCACTGCAACTGAAATACCTCGGCGTGGAGAAGAAGGAGCGCAAGGAGCGTGTGCTCGACATACTGCGCAAGGTGAAACTGAGCCACCGCATGAAGCATTATCCGCACCAGCTTTCAGGAGGTCAGCAGCAACGTGTGGCAATAGCGCGTGCCGTGGTGGGAAGACCGAGCATCATCCTCGCCGACGAGCCTACGGGTAATCTCGACTCAAAGAACGGCATGGAGGTGATGGAACTGCTCTCCGAACTGAATCAGGAGGGCACCACCGTGGTGATGGTGACTCACTCGCAACACGACGCAACGTATGCCGGAAGGATAATTAATCTGTTTGACGGACAAGTAGTTGAGGGGAATTAGGAATTAGGAATTAGGAATTAGGAATTAGGGATGAGGAATTAGGAATTAGGAATTAGGGATGAGGAATTATGAAATCATATTTTAAGTTTTTATCACGAAACAAGCTTTATACGGCTATCGAGGCATTCGGACTGTCGGTTGCCTTGGGGTTTGTTGTCATCCTCGGAGCCTATGCCATGATGGAATATGGCGTGGGCAAGGATGGTGAGAAGGCAAAGGAGATTTATGCCGTGGGCAGCGGCGGCTATCTCGGTATGACATGGGGAACGGCACAGGAATTCTTTCCTTCCATTCCCGAGATAAAAGAGTGGACGAGGATTGCCACCGCCAACGACCTCCCTGGCGTAATGGTTGGCGACAATTACTTTAAGGTTGAGGCATACTGCATCGACCCAAACTTCTTTGAGTTCTTCGGCTATGATGTCCGTGGATGCCAAAGAGACAGGGTACTTACGTCCGAGCACGAAACCATAGTGAGCGAGTCGTTTGCCGCCAAGGCTTTCGGCAATGACAATCCTATTGGCAAGACATTGAAATACGAATCTCTAACATTCAAGATTACGGGAGTGATGCCCGACTTCGGCAAGTCTGACATTTTTGAGCCAAATGAGATGTTTATCTCGATGAAATACAAGGAAAAAAACATGCCAAGAATGGACAACTTTGGTGAGACGGTACCTTTCGTGCGCCTTGCCAAAGATGCTGATCCTGACAAGGTGAATGAAAAACTTCTCGACAAATACGTGGATTACTGGAAAGATTTTAACTATTCACGCGAGAATGATGGCAAGTTTCTTTGGGGCTCGTCGTTGGTAAGAATGGACAAACTGTATTTCTCCGAAACCTCCAACTGGCAGTTCCGCCAAGGCGACAAGAAATTGGTGAACATTCTGCTTACCGTGGCCATCGTGCTTCTCGTGTGCGCCATATTCAACTATATCAACCTCACCGTGGCGCAAGCCGGCAAACGGGCCAAGGAGATGGCCACCCGCCGACTGTTGGGCGAGAGCGTATGGGGTGTGGTGGTAAGATATTTCAAGGAGTCGGCATTGTTCACGTCAGCCTGCTTCATCATTGGTCTGCTGTTGGCACTATGCCTACTGCCGGTGTTCAACGACATGCTCAAGACTAAAATCTCTCTCCCCGTGTCTCCTCTTATGTTGGTTGTCACCATGGCGGCACTCCTTGTGATATCGTTTGTATGCGGCATTATCCCCGCAATAGTCGTGTCGCGCTTCAATCCCATCGACGTTGTTAAGGGCAGTCTCAGGATTAAGAACAAGATGTGGTTCAGCAAGGTGTTCATCACGGCGCAAGGCGTGGTCAGTACGATTCTCATCGCCGTGGGATTAACCATGACATTGCAAATGCATCATCTCTATACTCTCCCTTACGGTTACAACCAAGACGACATAATAATGGCATTCACAGGCTCCATTGGCTATAAACTCGAACAACAACAGATATTGGCAAACCGATTGAAGGCTCTGCCCGAAGTGGAAGAGGCTATCCCTGGAGGCGGCTCACCATTGGAATGTGGTATGAATGGCGTTCATGACGCGAAGGGCGATGTCATCTCATGGATAAGGATGTGCCGACTCGACTCCACTGCGATGAAGATGTTGGGAATAAAGGTGATTGAGCAATACTGCGAACCAACCGAGGGAAAGGTATGGGTGACTGAAAGCGGGA
>JBJEAY010000126.1:0-3114 GCA_051869575.1 Prevotella sp.
ATTATCGAAAAGAATAAGACCAATTAATATGCAAAATAGGACAAAACAACGTTCGGCGGCCGAAGAGAAAGTCAATGAAACTCTCGTCTGCTGAAAACAAATTCTGTTAAAAAGTGGCAAATATGTGAAATCAGTCAACAGAAAGTTTGGAGTTTAGGCAAAAGAGTTGTATCTTTGCAGCCATGACAATTGAGAGAGAATACGAACTGTTATATAAGGACAATTATGAAAGCCTTTACTATTATGCCCTGCAGATAGTGAAGGACGAGGAGTTGTGCCGTGATATAATAAGCGATTCTTTTGAGATTGTATGGAGAAAGCGCGAGGATACTCCTAAGGAGAAACGACGGGCTTTCTTTTATCGCATGGTGCACAATCGTTGTGTGGATTATATTCGCAAGGAAACAGCGCGCAACCGTTATGCCGACTTCTATCGCCGAATGAGTCAGGCAGGCGTTATTGAGCAGGAATATGATGCTGAAGACGATATAAGGAAGCAGAGGATAGTGGATGAGGTGATGGAGGAACTGTCTTTCCAAACCCGCAATGTCGTGCAGTTATGTTTCTTTGAAAACATGAAATATGCCGATGCTGCCGGGCAATTGGGCATTAGTCTTAGCAGTGTGAAAAAGCATATTGCCAAGGCAATGCTAAGGTTTAGGAGCAGATGGCGGCCCGATGGTTGAAAAATTAAATTCCATAAAATGGTTAAAATGGATAAATTATTCCTATCAAGGGGTGTTCCAATATCAAGTGATTACGATTTTATAATAAAAGCACAGATATGTCAATAGAAGACGATAAACTCGATAAGTTGGTCAATCAGCTCGATGCAGAATATGAGCCAAGTGACGATGAACTGGCTCGTATGGTTGCAGATGCTGCTGACAAGATGAAGCGGCAAGGCGTTGATATGCCTGTTGACGTGGACAAGGAGTGGGATGCTACTGCCTCCCGCTTGGGCATCCATGTTGGAGGCAGGTCATTGCCGATGTCTGTCTTGATATATGCCGTGTCGGGCGTAGCGGCATTGTTGCTTCTGTTCTTTTCCATCAAGACAATCATCTCCCCCGTTGACAGCCATCCCGAATATGCCTATACTCGTGTTGCCGATGCTCCCGAAGATGTCATGTTGTCTGTTGGAGACAAACAGATAAAGGTGAAGGGTGATTCTCAGAACATATCAGTGGCGGCTATCCCGCCTTCACAGCGCAGCAAGGTGATGCGTGCATTAGGTTATGAGACGGATGACGTTCCCACCGAAACCTATACTATTAATATACCCGTGGGGAAGAGTTATACCATTGTCCTTGCCGACGGCACTCAGGTGTGGATGTATGCCGGCAGCCGTCTCACCTATCCGTCTCGCTTCATAGGCGACGATCGCAACGTATATCTTCATGGCGAGGCATATTTTAAGGTGGCAAAGGATGCTGCCCATCCTTTTGTGATATCCACCGACCGTGCCGAAGCCCGTGTGTTGGGCACGGAGCTCAATGTCTCGTGCTATGATGCCTCGTCGTGCCACATTGCCTTGATCAGTGGCAGTGTGGAGGTGAAGGGCAAGTCGTCGGACAGTTTTGTCAGACTCGTTCCCGGACAGGGAGCCACCATCAGCAGTACTGACAACATTGCCGTTGCCGCCGAGGACATGGAAGGATATGAATATTGGCGTAATGGTTTTCTCTATTTCGATGATGCCCCACTCTGCGACATAGCAACAGCCATCGGTCGTTGGTATAATGTAAATGTAGAGTTTACCGACAAGGCTCTTCAGAACATCAAGCTGCGCTACTTCTGTCGTCGCGACGAGTCGCTCCGCCGTGCCATCGACTTGCTGAATGGTTTTGAAAGCTTCTCCGCAACACTTGAAGGAGAAACTCTGAAAATTGGTAAACAGAGTTAAATAGATAAAAATGTAGGAGAGATGGTGTCCTTTTCTTATAGCTTTTCGGTATGTATATAGTAACAGTAAACAAAAAGAAGATGAAAAGAACATCGTTTTTATTAGTCGTGCTTGCTTGCACTGTTGCAAGTTTAGGACAATCGGTGAACAAGGGTAACTGCGGAGACTTTTCTTTCGCGGAGTTGGCAAGTGCGCTTCAGAAGGAGTGTTTTGTGAAATGGGAATGTCCGGAAGGATTCAGCATTGTTGATGCTTCAAAGGAAATAAATGCCGACATGCTTACCATGTGGAAACGCCCCGACAACAAGCTTCATGCTTCACCTTATAATATATATGCTATGTCCATTGGTCAAGAGGCCGTGGCAGATGATGGGGACATGGTCATTCAATATCCCTCGCCCTACATATTCACACTCATGCCCTACGCATTGAAGGATAAAGGGCAATACACAGGTGCCGTTCAGCTTGCCGACTCCATTGCCCAAAACATATATTGTTCATATACTAAGGATATTCTTGCCGACCGTTTTGGGTGCAATGCCGATACCATAGTCGTGGCAAAGATGAAACTCGACAAGCCCGTGGCAGGCAAATTTTCACACTGTGTGATGGTGCTGACGACAAAGAAAAACGGTTTGCCCCTTTATTTCCGTATTCTCGCCACCGACGAGAACAGTCGGTCAATCGACGTTGCAATAGAAAACCTTTTGCGCCACGTGACATATAATGAAGGCATCTTGCCCGCCTATTTCTATCAGAAAGAAGAAACCACAATTTATAGGGCATTTGCAAAAGCAATAAACATACAAACATTAATGGGGAATAACAACATTTGTGACGATGACAATATGCCTTTCCTTGCCATAGTGACAGATATTACCTATGAGGATAGTAAACAAAGGTGGTGTATTGGATTATTGCCATCTGCAAGACCTCACTATTTGGCAGAATCAACACAATCAAAAGCTGCAGTGGAACTGATGAAATATGCCATGCTGCATAAGTTGCCCCTTGTCATTAAGAGCAAAGAAACAAGAACCGGCAATCTAAAGGAACCATATATTACCTCTATTAAGATAGCTCCAATGGACAAACAAATCCAACTAATAAGCGATAAAAAAGCATAAAAATAACGATAAATTTAGGCAGAAATTGGCGCACCCGACAAACCCTGTGGGGAGAGTGTACGGATGCTAACCCAAAACTGT
>JBJEAY010000127.1:0-3109 GCA_051869575.1 Prevotella sp.
GAAACCGTTGTCTTCCATCAGGTCGGGATACAACATGGGATTAATGGCATCTGTTGTCTCCATTGAACCTAAATCTAATCCGAATGAGGATGCAAGGGAGCCTAATGTACCCCCTAAGCCTGATGTTCCTCCGACTTCGGGCGCAAGGCTCAGACTTGACTGATAATACCTTGGCAGGCACAATATGTAGGCGCACGACAGTACAAAGACTATCGGCAACACCTTATAGAAAAGGCTGCGCCTTTCGTATATCTTCTTGAAGACAACCCTAAGGTCGATCACTTCCAATTCTTTCTTTTCTTCCATTTCCTTACACAATTATTTCAGCAGATTTACAAGAGTGGCTATCATCGTGGCAATTGATGCCGTTCCTGAAGCAAGGGCTACAACCTCGGCGGTGGTCATCTTGCTGTTGAGAGGCTTCGATGGCACTACTATCTCGCAACCAGGCTCGGGTTTCACCCCGTTGCCTATTCTTGCAACTGTGCCGTTCATATATATAATATATGTGCGACTCTTCTTGGCACGACTGCCCCATCCGCCAGCTTGGTCAACATAGTAGGCTACGTTCTTGCCCTTGCGGAATGACACCGTATTGGGATACATGACATCACCACTGATCTTCACAGTATTGGTGTATTCTGGGACGGTTATCTTGTCGCCCTCGCGAAGCACGATGTCAAAATTACCTTCTGGCTCAGCCAACGCCTTGTCGAGGTTGATTCCCACATAATATGTATTTCCGACATCAAGCTTATTGATGTTAAGTGTGTCGGAGTCGCCAGCCTTTGCCTTAGCCATCTTGAGAACTTGCTCCATACGGGCGCGCTCCTCTGGAGTGAGCTGGCGCTCAAGTCGCGCACCCTTGGCATAGGCTGTAGTGGTAAGTCCACCTGCCTGCTTGATTATCTCGCTGAGTCGTTGGGTCTTTTTCGCCAAAGTATATGTGCCGCCGAAGAGCACCTCGCCTTCTACTGTAACGTTCTTCTGGGCAGAGAATCCGGGACTGGTGCGCACATACACCTCATCGTATGGCTGCAAGGTGAATCCCGGGGTACCGTCAATTACAAACCCATCTTTCAATTTGAATGAGAAGGTGTTTGCTATCGTGTCAGATACACTTATTGCTTGTCTGTCTGTGATACGTCGCGACACATCCACCTTCATCACCGAGGCGGCATCTGTCAGTCCGCCAGCCTGGATTATGAGATCCTCCACAGTGGTATTATCGGCATAGGTGTAGGTTCCGGGATAGAGCACCTCGCCATGTATTGTCAATGTCTGTTGCTCTAATAGGTCTTTCTTGCTCGGGATATACAACACGTCCTCGTTTTTTAGTGGTATATCAGCCACCCTGCCCGTAAGGATGCCCTCAACATCCACCTGTATCACCTCTAATGTGCGGTCGAACTTCATCCTGTGCATTACGGCATGCTGCACGAATGCATCCTCTGTCACTCCATCTGCATGTTCCAACAGACTTCTGACACCTGTGATGTCTCCACCAACCTGATACATTCCGGGACGGAACACTGCACCCTTTATCTCGACCATATTGGAATATCGCGGGATAACGGAGTCAACAGATATTGAGTCCTCATCCTCTATCTTGAAAGTATTTATATCAAACTCACCCACGTTGAATATTGAGTATTTGGAGCCGGCTTTCCTTATCACCTTAACCGATTTCTTGTATGCATCACCAGTGAACCCACCAGCATATTTCAGCACAGTTCCCACGCTCTCGCTTTTCTTCATCTCGTAGAACATAGGACGCTTCACCTTGCCTGCGACATTCACAAGGCAATCATAAGGACCGACAACTATCACGTCATTGTCGGCAAGACGCACGTTGCCCGTTAGTTTGCCGTTGAGAATATAATCATATATGTCAACAGTCGTGACGAGTTTGTTGTTGCGATACACCTTAATGTTGCGCAACGTACCTATATCATTTGTGCCTCCTGCCATATATAGTGCATGGAACACCGAGGCGAAAGCCGAAAGGGTGTATGTGCCGGGAGTCTTCACCTCGCCCATCACGTTAACAATTATCGTCTTCGTCTGACCTACTGTGAGTCGGACTTTCGAACTACTGTATCTGGCTCCCAATGTAGTCTTCAGTCGGGCGTTAGCCTGAGCAACTGTGAGTCCGCTCACCTGCACAGGTCCGAAACCCTCTATTACTATAGTGCCATCAGGGGTGACAGTGGCCTCAACAGTCTTCTGCGACGCTCCGTAGATATCAATATACACGACATCGCCAGGACCTAACCGATAGTTCTGTGGGGTGGCGATATTCATATTCGGCTCAAATGTCAGTTCCTTATTGTTGAAAATATCACGTCCGAACACCTTTCTCCCCTCTGGTTCCTTGGGTAACATCATCATCGACAAGGAGTCGGGAAAAAGAAACTGCATCTCCTCCTGCATTTGGTTATAATTAGGATCAAGATCTGTATATTTGTCCTTTGCTTCTACAGTGGTCAACTTATCCTTTTGCATTTGTCCCGACGGCTGTTCTTTGGTCTGTCCGTTGTTTTTGCGCAGACGATCGTTAGAAGTCTTTTCGCCGGTGATATCCTTTACACCTAAGCCACCATTATTTGCCTGGCGTTCGTATTTCTGCCTTACGCGGCGAATCTGGTTGATGTCCACACCCTTCTGCATAAGTTTGGTGACAATTTGTGCTTGCGAGGTACCCTTTTGGTACTCGACAGCCACAAATTGCAACACTTGTTCGTCAGTCATCGATTGCGCAGAGACGTCGGCAATTCCAATGCATAAGAACACGATAATCGAGGCAATCAGCCTAATATTATATTTCATTTTATAAATCATAATTCGATAATCTACCTAATAAGATAACACCAGTTTACACGATTTATTGTGCAAAGATACTCATTTTTTGCTAAACATAGTTATTAAAACATGTTTTTTTCACATTTTCTGCCGATTTTCTTGCATATATACGTATTAATGCTTATCTTTGCAGCCGAAATACGTTACCATGGGGTTGACTGGATTTGACAGCGGGCCGAAATGGTACGTAAGCATGCGGAGTCTCGTCGGCTACCTCCATAATCAGAGTGGACAAAAATTTAATTGG
>JBJEAY010000128.1:0-3108 GCA_051869575.1 Prevotella sp.
TCGCCAAATTTTACAATCTGAAATCTGCTAGTTGAACTTGCGAAACTTAAATAAAGAAATAACACTTATTAGTACATTTGAAGCTGCTGAAAGATTTGTCCTCCAGCCCAGAGCGACGCATAACAGCTATGTCGAACACTATATCATACTGCTTGGCATGATTTGCCATCTCTATGCCATTTATAACATTGACATGGATAGAATTATCCTCCACATTAGGCTTGTGAAGAGACGAGCCAACAAAAGCTGGAGAACTGATGACATCCAGTTGTATGTTTGGGAAGCGAACCTCTTTATATTCCTCACTTAATGTTGCCAGATTATTGAATGATTCGGCTAAATCTTTCAATGCGAGAGCAACACAAGGAACATCACGCTCCAGTGCAAGGACGTTCAGAGTTTCTTTCTTGTAATCCACCCTGCCTGTTATCATAGCCTCAATTAGAGTCTTCTGAATACGGGCAACGCCTATGGGAGAAAGTGTGAGTTGTAAGCTTCTAATCCATGATGAATCAAAAGACTTATTCCACGCTTCCTTAATCTTTGCAAAGTATTCATTCTGCAGCAGTGATGAGTCTTGAACAAAATCGCTGATGTCTCTTATACGTAAGCAATCCCAACCTTTGCCGGTTAGAGCCGCTGTTCGATAATCATCTGATGCTCGTGAACTCTCGGTATTGTGGAAATTGACACCATCTATCTCAATAACGAAACCACGTTTTTCTCTGCCTTCCTTGTTGATAACTGTATATGGGTACTCACATGCGAAATCTACACGTTGGGAGTGATGAGCTCGCTGGCCAGTTATAGACATCAGACTTCTTTGTGGCAAGAAAACCTGACGAAGCTCTGCCGGAGCATTCCTGAGAATAAAGTCCTTTTCAAAATCACTTTCTAAAATGCTGTTACAATAAATCTTCTCATTTAAGGTGAGTCGTCCGTCTATCGCATAAAGAGCCAATAATATATCATTCAGCTCTAGCCCATTTATATCATAGTTTAAGGCACCAAGATTATCATCCAATTTCTTGTTACCAAGAAATTCAAAAGCATCTTCGATTGTAGGAGTAGTCCTTGTTGGAAGTCCCCTTGTCACCATATTATTGAGGACTGCAAGTATCGGATCCGCATCATCATAGATACTGGATCCAATATCAAATGGTGCAGCAACCTCAAAAGCAGAGAGCTGCCGATACAAACCCTGTATCTTCTTTTGAGTGTCCTCATCTGCGCTCAAGGTCAGATTTCTGACAGCATCAAGCTGAAAAGATGCAAAGAATTGGGTGTCGGGATAATAATCAACGGCAATGAGATTGACTTGATTGTTTTCAAGTTTGAACACTTTTATGTTGTATGAACAAGGCTTGTTGCTCTCAGAGTAACGATACTCGGAGGCTGTTTCGTTCATAAAGGTCTCAGGTGCATTGAAATACTCATAAAATCGGTCAATCCTCCTGTTACCACTATTCATCGGACTGATGCAGAAAAACAGATGCTGCCCATGAACATTGGAACCAACTTTTTCCGCTAACAACTTCAAATCAACTGAGTCAATATCAAGGATATTCGAGAAGAAATGCAGGGTGACAGGGCTATTTCCTGATATGGCTTCCTGGGTAACATCATTCAAATAGCGGTCAATGCAGGAAACCGTAACCTTATCATCAACATAGGCACCTACATGAATAGCAGCACGTTCCAATGCTGCTGGTGATGGCTCTATTAAGGTAACCTTTTGAACATTATTCTCAATATTGTGTTCACGGAGGTAGTCAAAGAAACATATTGTGGCCAATCCCTGACCACACCCCCAGTCAACAATGTCAAATCCATCAGAGGTATAAGTAGAAGGACTAAAACAAGAGAGTGCCCTATAGATTTTGGCTTGATGCATCTTGCCAAAAGAATATAGGTAGCACTTCATTTGTGCGTCAGAATCCAATAGTTCTACACCTCTTTTCAGAGAGTCATAAAGGTCATTTCTCTCCTGTTCGGACAAGGACATGATGAAGCCCTGAGCGATGCGACGAATGCTATTGAAGGAGATATTCCATATAGCCGATATGTCATCCTTATATGCCATACTATTTCCCTGTTATTGTATCTGCAAATCTATTTTCTTGATGCTGTTTCCAGTTCTGCAATGCCAATTGTTTGGTAGTGTTGGCATAGCAGTATTCGCAAAGATGTGGACAGGTGTTGTATTCACCAATATCCTTAGAAGCCATGCACTCACAGAATGGTCGCTGTCCTTGGTCTTTCTTGTGCTTGCTGATAAAATAATGGTTATAAGGCAGGAGGATTGCTCCTTCTGGCAACTCTGACTCACCAAATAATGTCGGAGATGGAACATCTTCAATCTTTACCTTCATGAATTCCATCAGTTCATTGTCATCCCAAGCAAGGCGGGTGATAAGGTCGCCATCTATACAGCGGTTGTGCAAGATTCCATATTTCGAGATGTTTATCTTCTCGCCACATGTGGCCAGTTGGAAGTTCCATCCACGTTCACAATTCAAGGCAGATAACTTGTCCGCAAACCCTTCCATCTGCTCGATTTCCCATTCGTGATATGGTATGCCATTGACTTCGAGGTTCCGTTTCACCTTCCGATACATGGCAATATCAGCATAGCTGAAAACTAACTTCTCGGTATAATCCTTCAGTTGGTCACCGATGAACTGCACTTTTCGCAGCAATTCATCTACAGAAATATCATCCGTCAGAATCATTGGGTCAAATCGCCAGATGACTGCACCTTTGCCAAGTTGCTCGACAAGTAACTTGAATGTTTCTATTCGTGTGGCAAGAGAAGGAACTTTTTCAAGTTTCTCCTGCTCATAGTCATTAAGTGTATATTGAATGTAACATTTGATATTACGTTTTTTTAGAATATGTAGATAGTCAAGTAATGGACGAGGATTTTTAGACCAAAAGACGATAAATCGTGTCTGTTCATAGGAAACATACGATTTCACGCCGTTAAAAGGATTTTTCCACGCAGAATAGCCTTTCTCTAATCGGTCAAAGAACCAGTCAGCATAAAAAGCCGGAATGTCGGTACTTCTACTTGCCGACACAATGACAGGAGCCTGTGCTTTCACAGGC
>JBJEAY010000129.1:0-3104 GCA_051869575.1 Prevotella sp.
GGTTGAAGATTGAAATATTGAAAAATTGAAAAATTAAAAAGCAAATTGATAATTAAATAAAGAAAGAGGAAGAAATAGAAGTTTTGGTAGACGACCCCTAACATGAGAAGTATGTCGATACCATTTTGCAGACTATCGCTGATGCCGCCAAAGTGCGAGGCACCGGTATTGCAAAGCGCACCCATGAATATCTCGCCACCAAGATGAAGGAGGCCAAGGCCGTGATAGCTCTCTGCGGCGACCGATTCGCAGGATTCAGCTATATCGAGACATGGGGCAACAAACAATATGTCACAACATCAGGACTCATTGTACATCCTGATTTCCGTGGTCTCGGAGTGGCAAAGAAGATCAAGGATATGACCTTCACCCTCGCACGCACCCGCTGGCCTCACGCCAAGATATTCAGTTTGACGAGTGGTGCCGCAGTGATGACCATGAACACACAGTTGGGCTATCAGCCCGTCACCTTTGCCGACCTCACCGACGACGAGGCTTTCTGGCGAGGATGCGAGGGATGCATCAATGTGGATGTGCTGCATCGCACCGACCGCAAGTATTGCATCTGCACAGCAATGCTCTACGACCCCGAAGAGCATCTGCCGGCAAAGATACCGCAGGATGTGCTTGACAGAATCAAGAGACTGGAAGGATAGGGGCACTTTTCATCAGGAATATTTATAATAATAAGAATAAAAAAGTATAACAAGATATGGCAAATAAGAAAGTTGTAGTAGCCTTTTCAGGCGGTTTGGACACCTCTTATACAGTGATGAAGCTGAAGGAGGAAGGTTATGATGTTTATGCAGCATGCGCAAACACAGGTGGATTCAGTGCGGAACAGTTGAAGAAGAACGAGGAGAACGCCTACAAGCTCGGAGCGGTGGAGTATGTTACCCTCGACGTCACTCATGAGTACTATGAGAAGTCGTTGAAATACATGATTTTCGGAAATGTGCTTCGCAACAACTGCTATCCTATCTCGGTATCATCCGAGCGCATCTTCCAGGCCATAGCCATCGCACGCTATGCCAAGGAAATAGGTGCCGACGCAATCGCCCACGGATCTACGGGTGCAGGCAACGATCAGATACGCTTCGACATGACCTTCCTCGTGATGGCTCCGGGAGTGGAAATCATCACTCTGACTCGCGACAACAAACTGACACGCAAGGAAGAAGTCGATTACTTGAACGAGCACGGATTCTTTGCCGACTTCACCAAGTTGAAGTATTCATACAATGTGGGTATCTGGGGAACAAGTATCTGCGGTGGCGAACTGCTCGACCCGACCCAGGGACTGTCCGAGGATGCTTATCTCAAGCACGTGACTGCCGAGGAGAAGGAAGCCACACTGAAGATTACGTTCGACAAGGGTGAGATAGTAGCCGTCAATGGCGAGAAATTCGATGACAAGGTGGCTGCCATTCAGAAGATTGAGGAAATAGGCGCAAGCTATGCCATCGGTCGCGACTGCAACGTGGGCGACACCATCATCGGCATCAAGGGTCGCGTGGGATTCGAGGCTGCCGCCCCGAAGCTCATCATCGAGGCTCACCGCCTGCTGGAGAAATCCACACTGAGCAAGTGGCAGCAGTATTGGAAGGACCAGGTGGCCAACTGGTATGGAATGTTCCTCCACGAGAGTCAGTATCTTGAGCCTGTGATGCCCGATATCGAGGCAATGCTCACATCATCACAGCGCAACGTGACAGGTACAGCCATCCTGAAGCTCCGTCCCTACGGATTTGAGACAGTGGGTATCGACTCCGACAACGACCTGACAAAGTCGAAGCTCGGCGAATATGGCGAGACACAGACAGGCTGGACATCCGACGAGGCCAAGGGATTCATCAAGGTGTCGAGCACACCGCTGAGAGTATATTACGGAATACATAAGGACGAAAAAAGATAAACAACTATGAACGAGAAGAGACTCACGCTTTCAGACCAGAGAGTATTGGGAGGCGTATGTGGAGGATTTGCCGAATATATCGGACTCGACCCCACCATTGTTAGAGTGATATATGCAGTGCTCACACTCTGCACCGCTTTCTGCGGCATTATCCTCTACCCTATTCTGTATTGGATCATACCAAGTAAATACAAGGTGCAATGATTAGAGTAGGTATTCTTGGTGCCGCCGGCTACACCGGCGGCGAACTCATACGCCTTCTTGTCAATCATCCCGAGGCTGAGATTGTCTTCGCCAATAGCGAGAGCAATGCTGGCAATCCTGTGGCTGAGGTGCATGAAGGACTGTATGGCGACTGCGACTTGACATTCACCTCCGAGATGCCGTTCGACGAGGTGGATGTGGTGTTCTTCTGCTTCGGTCATGGCAAGAGCGAGGACTTCCTAAAGGAGCACTCCATACCCGAGAACGTTAAAATAATCGACCTTGCACAGGACTTCCGACTTGAGGCTCCCGGCAACGACTACATATATGGTCTCCCCGAAATCAACAAAGAAAGAATAGCCAAGGCGCAACATGTGGCTAACCCCGGATGTTTCGCCACTTGCATACAATTGGGACTACTCCCCGCCGCAAACATGGGACTTATCACCGAGGACGTTGCCGTAAACGCCATCACCGGAAGCACCGGTGCGGGTCAGAAACCCACTGCCACCACTCATTTCTCGTGGCGAATGGGCAATATGAGCATATACAAGGCGTTCAACCATCAGCATGTGCCCGAGATAAAGCAGAGCCTGCGTCAGGTGCAAGGCCATCTTGATGCCGACATCGACTTCATCCCCTATCGTGGTGACTTTGCCCGTGGCATATTCGCCACCGAGGTCATCAAGACCGACAAACCATTGGAGGAGATTGTTGAGGGATACAAGGCATTCTACAAGGACGCACGATTCACCCACTATGTGGATAAGGCTATAGACATGAAGCAGGTGGTGAACACCAACAAGGCTCTCGTACATTGCGACAAGTATGGCGACAAACTGCTCGTCACATCTACCATCGACAACCTTCTGAAGGGTGCCGTGGGACAGGCTGTACAGAACATGAACATAATGTTTGGCATAGATGAAGCAGCAGGACTGAGACTGAAGGCAAACGGATTCTAACAAATTAATCAGTTAAGAAA
>JBJEAY010000130.1:0-3102 GCA_051869575.1 Prevotella sp.
ATACTTCAAACCATATTCTTAAATAGTAGTCATTTCTGCCAGTTGCCATTCCACATCTTGTGTCGCAAACATCACTTAATTCTTTATGTTCAAAAGAATATATAACCTGTTCACTCACCCAATACCCAATCGGGCATCCCGGAATCTTCTCAAAGTCCTGCTGAGAGACATTGGGATAAAATATCTTCTGCCCATCTTCATTTCCACAAATATGAGACAGGAACATCCTTTCCTTCTCTCCACAACTCTTCCCATCCACTAAGCGATAGTATGCGCCTGTGGCATCCTTGCCTTCGCAATTCGTAATCACGAAGGCAGTATTCTGCACCACTTCGCCCGACAGTTCATCGAAGGTGCGAGGACCAAGATGGAGCATATTATCAATATGATTCTCTGTGAGCAGACGTGTGCGGAGCTTCTCAAACGAAGAGAGGAACATCCAGCTCTGCATGTTGATCATGCCATACTTGCCGTTGGGCTGCAGGCGGTCGATAGCCAAGAGCATGAAGACAGAGAAAAGGTCTGCCTTGCCTTCCTCATAGTTGTCCTTTACATACTTGGAAAGCACACTGTCAAATCTGCCTGAACCCATGTACGGCGGATTCATGCAAATGGCAGCATACCTGTCTGTCAGGGCAAGGATGAGATGCATGTAAGGAATCAACAGCTGAATAGCTTCGGGCACAATCTCCCTGTTTGCCAGCAGTTGCTCATACTCCTGCGTACGAATCATGATGGCATTGCGAGTCTCCTCTGAGATGTCGAACTTCATGATGCTGCCCAATGTGTCCGCATGATTCATCAGCAGGATGGCATCAGTAATCTCCTTGGTCATCTTGTCGTTGCTTCCCAACATGTAGTGGGGAATAGTGCCGTGGAGGAACTCCATGGCATCCTTTGTTGACCAGTCAGACGGTATCACTTCTGCTATAGGGCGAGGCATGTTATATACTCGTGGCATCACCTTCGCATCGAGAAACGACTGCTCCTTCTGGCATGCCTTCATCAACAAGGCAAACATAGCCAGTTGCTTGGCACGGGTGTCAAGGTCTATACCCAAAAGGTTCTTGCTGAGTATGTCCTCTATCGCTTTGCGACGACTGTAGCCTTCCTCCACATAAATCTTGAAGAGCAGGTCAAAGCATTCGTTGAGAATATGGCCGGAACCGCAGGCAAGGTCTGCCACCTTCAAGCCTGCAAGGTCATCCACCTTCAGCACGTTGCTGCTTGGTTTGTCGCCTACCAGATACTTCAACTCATCCTTTATTTCGCAATAAGGGTTGTTGTCTATGTAGATGCGCCCAACGGTATTCTCCACCATGTATTTCACAATCCAGTTGGGTGTGAAAATCTGAGTGGCGGGAGCTATCTCGTCTGCATCGTACTTTCCCTTCTTGGCAAAAGCTTCATCCTTACGGTCAGAGATATAGAACTGATAGAGCCAACCGATGAGTTCAGCACTGGCATATTGCTCGTCGGTGATAAACTCCGTATGATTGATCATATCCACAAAGCCACCGTCCAAAAGAATGTTTTGCGGTAGCAGCAACTCCGTATAGTCAGCTATCGCACCGAAACACTTGTTGATGATGGGATTCTCATGGCAGTAAGCCACAATGAGCAAGGCAAACTGCTCGCTCGTCTTGCTGTCGTCTTCAAGAAGTTCCATCAGCTGACAACGGACAGACTCCTTCATCTGTGGCATACGTCCTTGGCGTGCCTCGCTCACAATAGCGGGAACACGCACATCCTCACTTTCATACTCCAGAACAGGAGAAATGAAATCCTGTTTCGCCATGATACGGATAGCCATAAAACGATTGAACCAAGTGTAAGCAGCTTCCTCGGCTACTTCCTTGATGCTACGGCTTTGCACGTTATTGTACAATGACATCCATCTCATATAGAAATCAGTAGAGACCGTGTCATTCATAAACACGGCTCCACCCTCCACTTGTACTGGCATTTCTACAGCCTGACCTGTTTTGAGGTCAAAGCCTAATGATTGAAGGCGATGCTTCACGCCTTTCATCAATATACTGCGAGCTTCGGTAGCGAAGCGTTTTATTTTTCCTGTGTCCATACTATTTGGGTATATCCGTGACAGAGTTCCCTCTACAAACTTTGTATAACTGTCGACCACAACGTGCTGGCATGACCTCTATAATAGTGCCATGTCCCTCAGAATCGGCCTTGATGACTTTGTTGCCTATGGTATATTTGCTCATAAACGCTCTATGTGATTATTATATTACTTTTTTACACCCAATATTTAATTTATTGCCTTCTTGTTTAGGCTGAGTATCAGTACACCAAGTTAAATAGCTGGTCTTAGCATCCTGCATAACGATTTCATACTCATAATCATTCAAAGCAGTTATGCTATCTGCATGACAATCCATAAATGCAGTTGTTCGATATGGAATGACGAACTGTTTTCCGTTCAACTCAATTGTGCCTAGAGGGTTGCATTGAATCATCACAAAAGTATCTGTTTTGAATTTCTCAATAGGCATATTATTTTCATCTCTCGTATCAATAACAAAAGTTAGACGAGCATTCTTAGGTACGTCACGTCTGAATCCCTTACCAGTGAGGTAATGATACACGTAAAGAGCATTAATATAATTTGCTTCAGAGTACTGGTTGTACATCGTAAACGTGACATCTGTGTCGTTCTCAATGTCGCGTATAGTAGAATAGTACTCTTTTATTTTTTTATAATCTGCAATTGCACGTTTATTTGTATTGTTAGACTTAATTTCTATTCCATCAATCTTTACAGACTGGTCTATCTTTGACATTGCAATAAGTGCATCAATCCATTTTAAGGCATCTGTATTATTGGTGTACGTGTCTTTACTTTCTACCCTTAATGAAACATCATGTATTCTATTGCTGCCAAAATGAATCTCAAACTTTATATAGCATATCGGAGTTTCTATATCAATGTGTAAAATATTATTTTCAGCATATTTGACAACAATAACTGGTTCTGCAAATTTTATTGAAGGCACTTTTAATTTTGTTTCTTTCTTCTCAAACTTAGGGGCTACATACAAACACGAAATATCCTCTTTACTATTAAATTTAATACCATTT
>JBJEAY010000131.1:0-3092 GCA_051869575.1 Prevotella sp.
CTTTTGCTTCAAAAGCAACGGTTCCCCATGACAATCCTACACCAAAACCACAGCATAAGAATTTTGTCGGTTGATTGCACTTATCTTTCAATTCTGTAACTATAGTCAGTGGTATAGAAGCTGATGAAGTATTTCCATAATGAAGCATGCAAGAAGGAACCTTTTCTGGAGCGAATTTGAGTTTCTTTGCTATCATATTGTTCATCTTCATATTTGCCTGATGAAGAATAAGATAATCACTATCCAAATAATTAAAACCGTAATGTTCTGCAAGACGCTTAATTGATTTTGGAGGTGTAGTGATACCAAAAGAGAAAACATCCATACCTTTCATTCTAAGCTGAAGACGATTCTTGATCTGTCCCTCAACCTCTTCCTCTACAAACGAACGTTCTGAAATCTGATTACGTGCTCCTCCGTCAGGTATGATGATGGCATCATAACCGCTGCCGTCAGTACCAAAATGAAACTTGAAGCCTTCTGCTCCTTCTGAATACTCTACAGCTGTCGCTGTACCTGCATAGCCAAACAAGGACTCCGTTGGCTCATATCTGCGCTTTGCATCTCCTGCAAGCAAGAGAGCCTTCTTAATGGCTCCTGAGGCTACAAGGCTCGCAACATTGCTTAAACCATAGACCCATCCCGAGCAACCCAGTGCCACATCTTCTGCATAACACTCCTTGCTGAGTCCAAGCTTGTCTTGCAGAATACATGCTGTCGCAGGTTCAATGTAATCAGTATTCTGCGACACAAAAATGACAGCCTCAATCTCTTCCTTTGCCCAACCAAGTTCAAAAATGAGTTTCTCGGCAGCAGGCAGGCAAAGGTCTGCTGTAGTGAGACTGTCCAATCTGCGTTCCAATACTCCTGTTGTCTCTACATACGCAGCGGCATCATAATCCTTGGAGAGGTTTTTTAGGTCAAGGTTACATATCTTTTTTTTAGGAACGCCGGCGCTTATGCCGGCGATCCTGACGTTTTTAAATTCGATAAATGCCATTACAGTTTATCAATTACTTTGTTATACAAATCCTCTACGGTAACTGATGTTTTTACGTCATCACCCTTGAGTGCTACGTCAAATTCCTCATCAACCATAGCTATAACAGAAAGTCCAATGAGCGATGACCACTCATCCAAATCGTGGAAAACGGTTGATACCTGGATTTCAGTAGCATCCGTCTCGTCGAACTGCTCAGCGAAGAGTTCTACAAATTCTTCTAACGTTTTCATTTTAATAATTTTTTAGAGTTAATAATCTATTTTCTTTGCAGGATTACCAAATACGTGTAATCCATCCTTTACATTTCTCATAACTACACTGCTTGACCCGACTTCAACGTGATTTCCTATTTTCTTGTGTCTAATAAGGGTCGATCGAACATGCATTACAGAACATTCTCCAACTTCAGTATATCCTCCCAAAAAAGAATATGCCTCTATCGTTGAATAATCACCAACTTTACTATCATGGCCAAGATCCGAGAAAACATGTATTATGGTATGCTTGCCTAATTGAACATTATCGGAGATAAAAGACCATCCCGAAACGAAAGAACCTTCCCCAATAGAGGCTGTAGGTGTTATAGATGCACATTGACAAATGATTGTCAGGAATTGGCCCCCCTTTTCCTCAATTATTTGAGCATAATGTTTTCTCCATTTAGGCTCACCCATTGCTATAAAGAAAATATCATCATCTTGTATCTCATATTCTTCAGGAGAACACAAAATAGGAGGATAATTTCCTCTTAATCCTTCAAAAGAATCTGATTTGCTATCAAGAAACCCTTTTACTATATATTCACCATCAATGTATGCTCTCGTTTTTATGGCAGCCGCATATACTTCTCTTCCCCATCCACGGGCTCCAACTATCAATAAATGTTTCATAATTAGTCTTTTATAATATTAATACATATCATAATACAATCCGACAAGACATACAAACAGATGTTTCTGTATGTAAATATTGTCAATGTATTAAGAATATGATAAAGAATGTCACAAATAAAATTATGTGACGATAATATATAAATAATACTGTATTACTTCTTGCCGTGGAAATAAACGTCGCCAAAGTTGTATTCAATGAATATAACCTGAAAGACGTTGTTGTCGCGATAGCCTAAAAATACATGATTGTCGCCTGAAGCTCGGAACACTAAAAGACTTGTCATTCCTACTGGCACATGCTGCTTGGCAGCGGTTGTGAGGCTCTCAACCTGCATCTTCTCAAAACCGAAGGAGTGGCGGGCTGAGGTGTTCACAGTGTTCCAATCAAGACTACTTAGCTTCTTCAGACGCTCTAAAAAAGAAATGAAAAACGACGAGTCGTTGTGACAGTTGACATAGCTGTATGCACGAAGTTCTGAAAAGCCAAACACAATCCTCTCCTGCGGCTTGCCTATGACGGCTGCCAGAGGCTTTGGCTGTTTGATGGCGAACTTCTTTACCATAAGGACAATGATTATTGCATCTGGGTCTTGAAATATGATGCCATACTCGACAGAGGAATGACTGTTCCACGGTCATGGGGTGTTGCCTCTATCCAAGGCCTCTCTGTATGTGTGCGGTTCATCAGTCCTATGGCAGAGAACTCCCTATAGGCATCATATACCTGATTGAACAGGATTTCCTCTTCGTCAGTAAGGGGCATTTCTGAATCAACAACGGGGAGAGCGGAAGAACCGTATGATGAAAATTCGTCATATACGGCTGGTACAACCGGACCGTACATCCATGCCTCAATATCCTCAGAAAACAATGGCGTGCCAAAAGCTGCAAGATGATAGCCCTGCTGATAGTAGAGCAGTTTTTGCAACTTCAGGTTAGTGAGACGCTCGCCTCCGTTGGGTTCGTCGTTCTGTGCCTTGAAGATCAATTTCTTCGCGATGTCCAATGCCTTGTATGCCATATCTCTTTTCATTTTTCGCAAAAATAGAAACCTCTTTTCGAATATCCAAAAATTTGAACCAAAACATGGGGTTCAAGGCTTATTTTGCCAAGATTATCGCCAGTGTCCGTTCGATATCCTCCTCACTCAACGCATGATGCATCGGCAGGCAAATCACGCTGTTCGCCATCTTATG
>JBJEAY010000132.1:0-3090 GCA_051869575.1 Prevotella sp.
AGAGAGAGAAAGCATTATTTCTTCACATAGTCCGATGGCAGCATACCGAATTCCTTCTTGAAGCACTTTGAGAAGTACTTGGGAGTGTTGAAACCTACCATCGACGATAGTTCTGTCATTGATATTCCGGGACGCTCACGCAATATGCGGCATGCCTCCTTCAAGCGTATGCTTGATATGAAGCCCGATACATTCTGACCAGTGATGGCACGTAACTTGTTGTAGAGAGTGGAAGAAGATATGCACATGTCGGCAGCAAACGACTCGCGGCTGTAATCTCCGTCGGCAAGATGTTTACGTACACATTCTATCGCCTTCTCTACAAATGCCTGGTCGGGGTGGCTGTAATGCTGCTCCTCTACATTGTAGTCGGTTTGGTTGGCAAACTTGGTGCGTATCCTGTGGCGGTTGGAGATGATGTTATCAACCCTCAAGGCAAGGTCGCTCATATTGAAGGGCTTGGTGATATAGTCGTCGGCACCATTGAGTAGAGCCTCGTTGCGGTCCTCGTCTCCAGTCTTGGAAGTGAGCAGTATTACCGGCAATTGTGCATAGTTAGCATCGCTCTTGATGGCGCGAATGAGTTCGATGCCGTCCATCACTGGCATCATCACGTCGGAGATGACGATGTCGAGCTCCTCCTTGTGGATTATGTTAAGAGCCTGCTTACCGTTTTTGGCAGTGAGCACATGGTATTTGGGGCTAAGCAGTCGTTTCATAAGCGTAAGAAGTTCGATGTTGTCTTCCACGATGAGCACACGATACATGTCAGCATCGTCTGATCTGGGAGTGAGTGACATGCCGGTGATAGTGTTGATGAGGACATCGGCTGCCGGTTGGCGACTGCCCATATTCGACGTGTCGATTTCTTCCTCGCCAAATGCATTTTTTGCTATGGGCAGGGTGATGGTGAAAGTGGTGCCTTGCCGCTCTTGGCTATTGCAGTCGATGGTGCCATGATGAAGTAAGGTAAGGTCGCGTGTGAGCGAGAGTCCTATACCGGTGCCAGTGGTTTTCATCTTGCGGTAGTCGCCGTCGAGAAATCTGCTGTAGAGTTTCTTCTGTTGCTGTTTAGACATACCTATGCCGTTGTCCTCAACGGTGATAATCACCCGATTGTCGTCGGGCTTTACTCCAACCTTGACATATCCCCCCTCGCGCCCATATTTAATGGCATTAGATATGAGGTTGTACATTATCTTGTCGAGCTTGTCGGCATCAAACCATACGGATTGAATCATCTCGGAATTATCAATATCAAGTTCAAGCCGCACGTCCTTCACATCAGCCATGGGGCGTATGTTCATGACTGTGGTTTCCATGAATGATTGCATGTTTTGCTGACTTACCTTCAGTCGCAGTTGTCCTGCCTGCGACTTGCGGACTTCCAGTATCTGTCTAAGCAGTCGTGTGATCTTCTTGATATTGCTATTGATGATTGAGTATTCTCCCTGGAACTTCGGTTCCTTGGATTTCATGTCATCCACCACTGCCGAGATGACGGTGAGCGGCGTTAGCAGTTCGTGGGTGATATTGGTGAAGATGACTGCCATCTGCAGTCGGTTGCGCGTCTTGAGTTGTTTCTTATACCATCTGATTGTTCCTAAGATGACCGCAATGACAATGAGGCTATATAGCAACCATGCCCACCAAGAGAAATACCATGGCGGCAGCACCTTAATTTTGATAGAGTAGGGCAGAACATACACATTTCCGAATGAGTCTGCGGCACGCACTTGCAAGTGATATGTACCAGATGGCAGGTTTTCGAATGTGGCTTGGTGTATTCCTTGAGGCAGATAGTGCCAGTCGCCATAGCCCTCCAGTCTATAGGCATAGCGGTTTTGCTCTTGATGGAAATAGTTGAGCAGTGAGAACTCGATGGCAAACTTGCTGACTGATGCTGGTATTGTGAGCTTGCGAGTGAATACGGGAGTCTCTTCGGTTACAGTGGCAATGAAGGCTGAATCCAATGAGAAAAGCGGTCGGTCATCAATAAATATGTCGGTGATAACAAGCACGTTACGGGCGTCATGTTTAGCTATTGGTTGATGGGGGACGAATGAGACAAGACCATTCTTGTTTCCCATATAGAAGCGATTATTATATCTGAATATGTCCGACTGTGAGACTATGCGCTGTTCATTGGAGTCAAGGTTGGAGAATATTCTGACATGAGGTTTGTTGTCTTTGTCGAAGGTCAGTCGGAGCAATGAGTTGTCTGAGGATAACCAAATTGCCCCCGTAAGGTCTTCGGTGATTGAAAAGAGACGATTGGTCATAATATGATAATCCCTGTTAACAGCGACAAAACGGTCGTTGTCATATCTCAGTAGGATGCCGCTTGGCGAGATTGCCCATATACGGTGGTAGGAGTCTTCGTGACATTCTGATATGTCGTTAATCGGAATATTGCCGTTTATGGAGTTATATCTACTGTATTTCAGTGATTTAGGTTGAATAGGATTGCCCGTCACTTTAATGATTCCCTCGTCTTCGGTGGCGAGCCATATATTGCCATCGTGATCCTGGATAATATCCCTCACGTCGGCTTTAACATCCAAGAGGATATTCTTTTCCCCGCATATCACTCCTGCGCCTGTTCTCTGTCCTATCCATATATTGCCGTTCCTGTCGCAGAACACCTTGTTGACATAATCGTCGATGATGGCTTTAGTATTACCGCTATTGAGCAGTTGGCTCTTTCCGTTACCGACGCATACAGCTCCATAACTGCAATTTCCAAACCACATATTGCCTTTCTTGTCTGTTGTTATGGACGACACCATTGCCAAAAACACGTTTTTGAGGTTGGGATTGCCTTTTAACTCGGGAATAGCGTCGTTGTAGAGAGTCTTTCCTGTCACGATGTCGTGCTTGGCTATACCGCAAGGCTTTATGCCCAACCAGAAGTGGCGTCCGTCAGTGGAAAATATCGTTTGGATGTCATTTATGGGCTGGTCGAAAGCTGTCTTGTCGATTGGCAGCTGTTGGTAGCAACTTGGATTGGTGTTGAATCTAAGTATGCCGTTATCAACGGTTCCCACATAGATGTGCCCCTTGCCGTTGGTGATCATTTCGCCACAGAAC
>JBJEAY010000133.1:0-1606 GCA_051869575.1 Prevotella sp.
TGACATACGTCACTTTTTCGTCTCGTTGATATAGACAATTTTGAACACCCTACCTGAAAGGGCGACATAGCATAGGATAGGGCGTGAGCCCTATCTATTGAGACACGGGGTTTACACCCTGTGCTGTGTTATGCCGCCCCTTTCAGGGCTACCTAATTGACTTTGTCGATTGTTGGCTTCACCTTCAATCAAAAGAAGATGCTTCTTTCAGCCCAGTAGATGAGGATGCCGGCGAGGTAGCCCACGAAGGCTATCCATGTGATCTTCTTCATATACCAGCCGAAGGAAATCTTCTCAAGTCCCATTACAACCACGCCTGCGGCACTGCCTATGATGAGCATCGAACCGCCGACTCCGGCACAATAGGCAAGCAACTGCCAGAAGATGCCGTCAACAGCCATGTCGCCTGTTGCCGCCACGGGATACATACCCATACATCCTGCCACGAGAGGAACGTTGTCAACGATACTTGACAAGACACCGATGATACCGGTGACGAGGTAGTGATTGCCATTGAATGTCGTGTTGAGTCCGTCGCCAAGTAGTTCGAGTGCACCGATGGTTTCAAGACAAGCCACTGCCATGAGTATGCCAAGGAAGAAGAGGATGGTGCCCATGTCGATGCGCGACAGCATGTTGGTGACGCGTTTCTGCATACCGCCAGTCTCCTCAGGCAAGGCAAGGTTGGCATAGAATATCTCTGTCACTGTCCACAAGATGCCGAGTATGAGCAGGATGCCTACAAACGGAGGCAGATGGGTGATGGTCTTGAAGACAGGTACAAATACCAAACCGCCCACGCCAAGGAAGAACACGGTCTTGCGCTGCACTTCTGTGAGATGATTGTCAACGCGCTCGTTCTGACTGAAGTCCTTCACCTCGAGTTTGCCATGCAGACTGCGTGAGAGGATGTAGGCAGGTACGAGCATCGACACGAGCGAGGGGATGAATATCTCCATAATTACGCCAGCGGCAGTGACGAGTCCCTTGTTCCAAAGCATGATGGTGGTGACATCGCCGATGGGGGAGAAGGCACCTCCCGAGTTGGCTGCAATCACCACGAGTCCGGCATAGATGAGACGGTCCTTGCGATCCTCTACGAGTTTGCGCAGAATCATCACCATAACGATACTGGTGGTGAGGTTGTCGAGCACAGCCGACAGGATGAACGTCATAAAGGCAATGCGCCACAGAAGCTTGCGCTTGGTGCGGGTCTTGAGCAAGTCGCGCACAAAGTTGAAGCCGCCGTTCTGGTCAACCAGTTCGACGATGGTCATGGCACCCATGAGGAAGAACAGTGTGGTGGCTGTACTTCCAAGGTGCTTTTCCATCACTTCGCTAACGGCCAAGGCCTTCATTTCACCTACTGCCCCAGAGATGTATTGTCCAGGGTCGATCATAAACAGTGTCCAGCAGAACACGAACATCAGCAGGGCTATTGCCGCCTTGTTGATCTTGGTAACGCTCTCCACGGCTATGAGCAAATAGCCGATACAGAAGACCGCTACGATAACAATACTTAGTGTAGTCATTTTTGTTTTTTAGAGTTAAATTCCTAATTCCTCATTCCTAATTCCTCATTCCTAATTCCTCATTCCTAATTCCT
>JBJEAY010000133.1:1706-16442 GCA_051869575.1 Prevotella sp.
ATTCCTAATTCCTCATTCCTAATTCCTCATTCCTAATTCCTCATTCCTAATTCCTAATTAGAATTCTATAATCAGCGCTTGACGCGACTTGAGGCTGAGTTTCTTGTCGAGCTTCACGGTGCGGCCTGTGATGACATCCTTGGCGGCAGTGGCATTGCCAATCACCTCGGCATAGCGGTCAAGCTGCATGTCGGCCTGCTTGCGGTTGCCGTTGAGGATGGTCATGACGGTCTTGCCCTGATATTGGCGTGCAATGACATAGATGCCCTTGAATGGGATGAACTGTGTCTGCTTGCCCTTGATGATGACATCATTGCCCTGACGCCAGTGGAGCAGACGGCTGAGCCAGTCGAACATGGCATTTTCTGCCTGGGTGCGTCCCTCACGGGTAAAGCAGTTCTTTGTGTCGCCGGGGAATCCACCGGGGAAGTCCTTGCGCACATTACCGTCGGTGACGTGCTTAGTGCCGTTCATCAACACCTCGGTGCCATAGTAGAGCTGTGGTGTGCGGTTGACGGTGAGCAGCAGTGCAAGTGCTTGCTTGAGAGCCACTGTGTCCTTGCCTTCGCCGAGGAAGCGGTCGGTGTCGTGATTCTCGAGGAATGCCATCACGTTGGATGGGTTGGGATAGAGATAGTCATACACAAAACTGTTGTATATGCGATTGAATCCGTTCCACCACTCGTCGGTCTCCTCGTTCTTTGCCTGATTGATGCGGTCGAAGAAGGCGAAGTCCATCACTGTGGGCAGGTAGCTGTTCTCCTTGGCAATCTTGGAGTCCTTCTGCCATGCTGCGGTATATGCAGGCTCGGTCACCCATGTCTCGCCAACGGTGTTGAAGTTGGGGTATTCCTCACCGATAGCCTTCATCCAATGTGCCATAGCCTTGGCGTCGGCATAGGGATAGGTGTCCATGCGGATGCCGTCGATACCAACGGTTTCTATCCACCACATACTGTTTTGGATGAGATACTTGATGACGTGGGGATTGCGCTGGTTGAGGTCGGGCATGGTGGGTACAAACCATCCGTCAACGGTCTCGTGCAAGTCAATCTTGCTGGCATAAGGATCGACAACGGGAGTGAGCTTGTATGATGTCTGAAGATACTTGTCGTTCACCTTGGCAGCTCCGTCCATGGTCTTCATCTCCACAGCTTTTGCCTGATTCTCGGGTAGGAGCCATTCGGGAGTGTTGAGCCAGTCCTTGGATGGCATGTCCAATGTCCATGGATGCTCAAAACCGCTGTGGTTGAATATCATGTCCATCACAATCTTGATACCCTTGGCGTGGGCTTCGTCACACAGTTGGCGATATTCATCGTTGCTGCCGAAGCGCGGGTCAACGCGGTAGTAGTTGGTGGTGGCATAGCCGTGGTATGTGCTCTGAGTGCCGTGGTCGGGCGAGTCGTTCTCCAATACGGGAGTAAACCACAAGGCGGTGACTCCCAACTCCTTGAAGTAGTCGAGGTGCTGGCGTATGCCTTCGAGGTCGCCGCCGTGACGCAATGAGGGTTGGGTGCGGTCGTTCTTGTATGGGCGCATTCCCTTTATCTGGTCGTTGTCGGTGCGACCCGATGCAAAGCGGTCGGGCATGAGCATATAGAGCACGTCGGCATTGCTGAATCCTATGCGCTCGCAGCCTTTCTTCTCGCGTGCTTTCAACTGATATGCTATCTTCTTTTTCTGTTTGCCTTGTTGGAAGAGCAAAGTCATCGTGCCGGGCTGGGCATCCTTCAGGTTCATATACACCAAGAGATAGTTGGGTGAGTCGAGACGCAAGAGTGAGTCAATCTTCACTCCTGGATAGTCGGTGGTGACATCAGCAGTCCTTATGCCCTCGCCATATACCATCAACTGGAGGCTTGCGTCCTTCATGCCTACATACCAGTCGGTTGGCTCAATCTTGTCGATTTTCACTGCTGCGTTCATTGTCAATGTTGTGCCTAATAACAAGGCGGTTAATATCTTTTTCATAGTTTGGGTTTTATCTGTATAGTATTAATGCCTCCTGTGGGGCAACCTCAATCTCTGTGCCTTTGTACTCCGAGATGCCGGCGAGATTGATTTGACCTCCCTCGCACACTGAAGTCCATGTACCGTCGGGGATAGTGACGGTCTGGGCGGTCTTGTTGGAGTTGAGGATTACAACGATGTTGCGCCAAGAGTCGCCGTTGGCGTTGTCTTTGAGGTTAAATGCAATAACATTTGCTGGAGTTGAGATAAACTCCAATCTCTCGCGAACCATCGCGGCGTCGGTCATGCGGAAGGCAGGATGATTGCGGCGAAGCTCGGTGAGACCACGGTAGTAGTCGAACACTTGCGGATATTTCTCAAGATTCTCCCATGGCAACTGGTTGATGTTGTCGGGCGACTTGAAGCTGTTGTGCACTCCTTTCTTGTCGCGAAGCATCTCTTCGCCGGCAAGGATGAAGGGCACGCCTTGGGCAGTGAACACTGCTGTCTGTGCCAGGAGGTCGAGACGTATGAGTTCGTCCTCGGTGATGCCGGGGATGCTCGCCTTGAGACGGTCAACGAGGCACATGTCGTCGTGGCAGCTCACGTAGGCTATCATCTGAGCTGGTGAATTGGTCCAGGGGGCCTTACTGTAGTTAACCTTGCTCATGTCAATCTGAGGATGTGATATACATCCCGTGATACCAAACTTGATGCTCTCCTCATTGCCGGGGATGGCACCGAGGAAGGCAGACTTATGGTCGTCGCTGAACGGACCGCGGATGGCATCGCGCATATCGTCGCAGAAGGCACCTATGCGGTCGAGCTGACGGGTGTTGGCCTTTACAGCGAGTTTTTCAGTGGGATAGGCGCAAGCTCCTGCGCTCCATCCCTCACCATACATATATATTGAGGGGTCAATCTCGTCGAGTGCCTTGCGGATGAGGTTCATGGTCTCGATGTCGTGAATACCCATGAGGTCGAATCGGAAGCCGTCGATGTGGTATTCCTTTGCCCAATAGAGCACCGACTCGATCATAAACTCGCGCATGAGCGGTTTCTCGCTTGCTGTCTCATTGCCGCAACCCGAACCGTCGGAAATATTGCCGTCCGCAGTCTTACGATAGTAATAGCCGGGGTAGGTGAGATTGAAGTTGCTGTTGTCGATGTCGAAGGTGTGGTTATACACCACGTCGAGGATGACGCGTATGCCTGCCTTGTGGAGTGCCTGCACCATCTGCTTGAACTCCTTCACACGGGCTATGGGGCAAGCGGCATTGGTGGAATACGAACCTTCGGGCACGTTGTAGTTGAGTGGGTCATATCCCCAGTTGTATTGAGGCACGTCGGGCTTTGACTCATCCACAGAGGCGTAGTCGTAGGAGGGCAGGATGTGGATGGCATTCACTCCGAGGTTCTTCAGATGATACACTGCCTTTGGCTCAGTGAGTGCCAAGAACTTGCCCTTGTGCTCCAAACCAGAGGTTGGAGAAACGGAGAAGTCGCGGTGGTGCATCTCGTAGATGACGAGGTCGGTGGGCTGTTTGGTCAGCGGGCGCTGGTCGCAGCACCATCCCTCGGGATTGGTGTCTGCCATATCGATGATGGCTGCACGACGTCCGTTTTCTCCCACTGCCTTGGCGAATACACCGGGAGTCTCGTTCATCACCTTGCCCTTGGTTTCTACCTGGAAGGTGTAGAACTTGCCCTTGAGGTCGCCTTTGATACTTACAGTCCACAGGTCGTTGCCTGTGCGCTTCATCTTCACGGTCTGCACTTTCTCGCCGCCCACACCTTTTTCATATATATGCACCTTCACGCTCTTAGCCTTCGACGGAGCATTGAGTCGGAACGATGAGGCATCCTTAGTGTAGGTCAGTTCATTGAATGTTTGCTGGGCGGAAGCACTTATGCTCCCGACCAGCAATGCTGCTATAAGAAATTTCTTCATAGTGGTTTGCAAAAATTATAGAGCTTTGAGTGATATAGCGAAGCCGCCGCCGCGAGCTTCCTTAATCTTCAGGGTCTGGCCCTGCTTAACGATTTTCTTGGTTATTGTATAGGCTTTGGGGTTCTTTTCATAGTCTGCGTCCTTGGCATCCTCATAGAAGGTGGCCTCATACTTGCGGCCCTTGTCGAGGAAGTCGAGCTTCACAATGGCAGTGCGGGCAGTCTCGTTGCACTTGCCGCCAATGAACCAGTTGTCGCTCTTCTTGTCCTTGCGTGCCACGGTGATGTAGCGGGCTGGCTCAGCCTCAAGATAACGTGAGTCGCTCCAGTCGCAAGGCACGTCGCGGATAAACTGGAAGGCATCGCTGTATTTCTCGTAGTTCTCGGGCAGGTCGGCTGCCATCTGAAGCGGTGAGTACATCGTCAGATAAAGAGCCAACTGACCGACGAGAGTTGTGTGGATATAGTTGGGATTGTCGCTCCATGTGCTGAGCTGTGTCTCAAGAATACCTGGGGTGTAGTCCATCGGACCGCCCTGCAGACGTGTGAACGGCAGAGTAACAGTATGCGAGGGAGCCGAACCGCCGAAAGCCTCATACTCAGTGCCGCGAGCACTCTCGTTGCCCACAAGGTTAGGATAGGTGCGGCAAAGACCAGTGGGGCGTACAGCCTCATGTCCGTTCACCATGATATGATGCTTGGCAGCCTCCTTGATAACATACATATAATGATTGTTCATCGACTGCGAGTAGTGGTGGTCGCCGCGGGGGATGATGTCGCCCACATAACCAGTCTTCACTGCGTCATAGCCATACTTGTTCATGAGGTTGAAAGCATCGTTGAGATGACGCTCGTAGTTCTGTGTGCTGGATGATGTCTCGTGGTGCATCATCAACTTAACGCCCTTGGAATGAGCATATTCGTTGAGATACTTGATGTCGAAGTCGGGATAGGGAGTGACGAAGTCGAATACGTCGCGCTTCCACATGTTGGCCCAATCCTCCCAACCTACGTTCCATCCCTCTACGAGAATCTGGTCGAGGTTATTGGCGGCGGCAAAGTCGATATATCTCTTCACCTTCTCGGTGTTGGCGGCATGACGTCCGTTAGGTTTCACCTTGGTATAGTCGGTCTCACCAAGCTTCACAGAGGGCAGACCTGAGGTGTATTCCCATGTGCTCTTGCCTACTATCATCTCCCACCATACTCCGCAATACTTGGTCGGGTGAATCCATGATGTGTCCTCAATCTTGCAAGGCTCGTTGAGGTTGAGCGTGAGTGATGTGGAGAGCATGTCGCGAGCGTCGTCGCTCACCTTCACTGTGCGCCAGGGGGTGTGGCAAGGAGTCTGCATGCAGCCCTTCAAACCAGTGGCATCGGGAGTGAGCCATGACTCGAAGACGAATGTCTTGTCGTCGAGGTTGAGGTGCATGGTGGCATAGTCCTCACAAGCAGCCTCGTGGATGTTGATATACAATCCGTCGTCGCTCTTCATCTGAAGGGCGGTCTGCACTCCGGTCTCTGAGAACACCGATACAGAAGAGTTGTCCCAGTTGACAGCCTTCTTGAAGCGTGCGCGGATCTCGGAGAGCTTGGTCTCCTGAGTCTCCTGCTCCTGGGTGTCGTAGTCGCCGGGCAGCCACCAAGCGGTATGGTCGCCAGCCATGGCAAACTGGGTGTGCTCTTCCTTTATGAGGAAGTAGTTGAGCGACTTCTGCTGTGGGAACTCATATCTCAATCCGAATCCCTCGTTATACACGCGGAAGCGGATGATGATGTTGCGGTCGGCAGAAGGTTGGTTGAGGTCAACCTCAAGTTCGTTGTAGTTGTTGCGAATCTGCGACCACTCGCCCCACACGGGAGTCCATGTCTCATCAAAGGATGATGTCTTGGTGTTGGTCACCTTGAATCCGTCCATGAGGTCGGTTTCGTTCTTGCCCTTTGAGGCATGCTTGTCCTTGGCAAGTTCGAGACCCAGTCGGCTTGGTTTCACAACAGCCTTGTTCTTATAAGTCATTTCGTATGTGGGCACTCCGCCCTCAGCGAGAGAGAACTTTACAGTTACGTTTCCGTCAGGCGAACTGACGCTCTGAGCCATTGCCATCAGCGGCAACAACATTGCTGAAAGGATAACACTAATTTTTTTCATACCTATTTATTTTCAAATATCTAATTCCTAATTCCTAATTCCTAATTCCTAATCCCTAATTCCTAATTCCTAATCCCTAATCCCTAATCATCTTCCGCTGTTCTTCACCAATTCCTTTACAGTCTGATTGAAATCGTCGGCAGCGAGGAGCTGCTCGATGGTGAGATGCATGCGATAGCGCCAGTAGTGGCGTGGGTTGGCGGGGATATTGATGCGCTCGGCATCGGCATCGGCAAGGCGCAGTTTCTCGTCGATTGAGAGCCAATCCTGAAGAGAGAGCAGACAGAGCATCGACGGACTGGTGAGATGGCGCGACACTATCTCCTTGGCAAGCCAACCAGGCAGCGGATGTGGTGCCGCACCGCCACGATGGAGCATTGAGTTATAGTAGTCCTGTGTGCGCTCGTAGTCCTCGTCCCACCACTGACGCAGTGTTGACATGTCGTGGGTGGAGATGGTGCATACCGAGCGATAGGGATTGCGCGAGAGATGACCGAAGCGCACTGTGTCGTCCTTCGGCATTGACTGTATCTCAAGACTGAGGATGCGCAACTGGTTCATCACCCATGGCACGCAGTCGGGCACCATACCGAGGTCTTCGGCACATACGAGCATACGTGTTGCCTGTGTGAGCTTAGGCATTTTCTTCATTGCCTCTTGATACCAGAACTGGTTATTGCGACGATAGAAATAGTCGTTGTAGAGGCGGTTGAAATTATACTTGTCGTTGTCCCAGAGCTGCTCGTAGATGAAGTCGAGCTGCACTCCGATACGCGGATGGAACTTGTTGGGATCTTTGTGGTCGCGCAGGAACAGAACATCGCTTATGAGCGCATAGAGTCCGTCGCGAAGCCATATCTCCTTCTCGTCGGTCACACCCTTGAATGCCTGCTCCACCTTGCGCTGGGTGTCGTATTCGGGCTTCATCTGATAGCGCTCGTTGTCGAGGCGGTCGAGATACTTCTCCTTCACTTCGTCGGCACGTTCATGGAACATGCGGTCGAGAGTCCAATCCGTGATAAATGGACGGGTGTAGCGATCCTCGTCGAAGCGCAGTCCGTAGCCCTCAATCTCCTCGCGGGTCATGGCGAGAGCTGGGGCAAACTGTCCGAGCAGTCCGTGAACGGCATGCGAGGGAATCTCCCAAATGCGGAAGAAACCGAGTACGTGGTCGATACGGTAGGCATCGAAGAACTCCGCCATCTTGCGGAATCGGCGCACCCACCATGAGCATCCGTCGGCGAGCATGGCATCCCAGTTGTATGTGGGGAAACCCCAGTTCTGACCGTTGGCTGAGAATGCATCGGGTGGTGCTCCAGCCTGTCCGTTGAGATTGAAGTACTTTGGCTCTACCCATGCCTCCACACCGTCGCGACTGATTCCGATGGGGATATCGCCCTTGAGCAGCACGCGGTTAGACTGTGCATAGTTATGAGCGTCGCGCAACTGTGAGTCGAGGATATACTGGATGAAATACCAGTAAGCCACCGACTTGTATTCCTTTGTTCCTGCAGTGCCCATCTTCTCGCGCTCGTCGTCGGGCAGGGTGTGATGGTCGGGCCACTCCGAGAATGTGGCAGTGCCGTATTTCTCATGATAGAAGCTGAAGGCAGCGTAGGGCACGAGCCATTCCTTGTTGTCGTCGAAGAACTTCTTGAATGTGGCCTTCTTGCTTGTTGCTGCAAACTCCTGCTCGAACAGCAGGCGCAGATACTCGCGCTTGGCATTGTTCACACGCTCGTAGTCAATCTGCGGCAGGGCGTTGAGTTCCTTGCGCAGTGCCTCCATGCGTTCCTTCGTCGCGGCATCCTTCAGTTCGGGCAGTTGGCGAAGGTCGGCATATTGTGGGTGGAGAGCGTATATACTTATACTATTATAAGGATAGGAGTCGGTCCATGTGTTGGTGATTGTGGTGTCGTAGATGGGCAGTATCTGAATGACGCGCTGATTGGTCTTGGCAGCCCAGTCAACCATCATCTTGAGGTCGCCGAAGTCGCCCACACCGAAACTACCCTCTGAACGCAGTGAGAAGATGGGAACCACCACTCCTGCAGCCTTCCATGCGAAGATGGGGAAGAATGCGGTGTCGAGTTCATACACCACTGTCTCGCCGGCCTTGAGTTCGGGCAGGTCGATGGTGCGGTTGTTGCGAGTCTCCCACAACGGAGTGTAATCCAACTCCTCGTCGAGTGCAACGAACTTAAACTCAAGTCTATTGCCCTTCACCTTCTTTGCGTCGATGACAGCCATCCACTCGTTGGGTGCAAACTCTTCCATCTGCAATGCCTTGGTGGATTCCCATTCGCCGAATGCCTTGCCCTCGCCCATGATGGCGAGACGCTCGGTGGAGCGCAGTTGGGGAGCCTTGGTCTTGATGATAACAGCCTGTGTGGAGGCAGTCTTCACGGTCTTGCCCTTGGCGCGCTTTGCCACGCAGTCGGTGATGGCAGAACTGTACATATAGGCATCCTCGGGGATGTCGTTCCAATGGTCGTATGCCACGAAGGATTCCGACTTGGATGCAGACAGTCTTAGGATATGTGGCTGCAACTGCCATTCCTGGCGTGACAGCACTCCGTTTTTCTCTACACTGTAGAAATAGTTGACTATGTCCATGCCCTCTGGCACGTTTACTCGGCAAGTCCATTCGCTGCCGTTCAAGGTGTTCATTTTTTGTTGCACAACATCCGTGGGATTGTCTCCCTTGACGAGGTTGACAACCAATTCTTCACCAAATACGGTGTTGTACGAGAGGTTTAATAGTATTGTCATAATCCAAATTGTTATTATTTTGCTGCAAAATTACTAAATATATCTCAATAGGTCAAGTAAATGTTGAGGAAAAGCGAGAAAAACTGCGCAATCGATTGCACAAAACTCACTTTTCCTGTCTTTTTACAACTCGTATAGCTCTAGCTTGGGATTGGCAGCCTCAACCTGCTTGAGAGTGCGGTCCTTCACTCCAAAGACGCATATCGCACCGATGACAAGCAGTATGCCAGCCACCATAAGCATGTCGCACTGGCGACCGCCAATCAGTTGGAACACAATGCCGCCGAGGGCTGCTGCGGCAATCTGCGGAATACAGATGGTGCCGTTGAAGAGACCGAGATACACGCCCATGTGTCCGTAGCCCTCAAGGGCATTGGTGACGATGGCAAATGGCAATGCAAGCATGGCTGCCCATGCGCAACCAATCATGAAATAGGGCACGAAGAGCAAGTACTGGTTGTGGATGAACGGAATCATGATGAAGCCCACACCGCCAATCACAAGGCTGAGGCTATAGGCTATCTTGCGGTCCTTGATTTGCGGGATGACCACTGCCCAAAGGACACTGCCGATGGCTTGTACGGCGAAGAGCACGCCCACCCAGTTGCCGGCATCCTGATAAGCGAGTGATGCGGTGTCGGTGGTGTCCCAGCATGTCTCGGCAATGCCGCCGTTGGTGTATGTCCACATATACATGAAGGCAGCCCAACAGAAGAACTGCACGAGTCCTACCGACCAGAATGCCGTTGGGGCGTTCTTCAGAAGCTTGAACACATTCACTTTCTCTTCATCGAGCGGTTTGTCAAGTCCGTGATACTCAGCATATTCCTTCGGGGGCATCTCCTTCACCTTCATTGTGGTGTAGATGACACAGAGGATGAGGATGGCTGCACCGATATAGAACGAGTAGATGACGGAGTCGGGCACAACGCCCTTGGCTGCCACATTGCTTATGCCGAGGAAGGTGAAGAGGAAGGGGAACACGTAGCCCACTAACGAACCGGCATTACACAGGAAGCTCTGGATAGAGTAGGCGAGGGCCTTCTGCTTTTCGTTGACCATGTCGCCCACAAGCATCTTAAACGGCTGCATAGCCATGTTGATGCTGGTGTCGAGGAACATCAGCGAACAGAGTCCGAAGGTCATTGCCGTACTAACTGCCATTCCGAACGAACCGGCATTGGGCAACAGGCACATCACGAGCACTGCCACTGCCGCTCCTATAAATAAATAAGGTATGCGACGGCCGAATCGGCACCATGTCTTGTCACTCAGCGTACCCACAATGGGCTGCACCACGATGCCCATCAGTGGCGGCAGTATCCAGAAATAACTCAGTGAATGGGGGTCGGCTCCAAGTGTGGCGAATATGCGTGAGATATTCGCGCTCTGGAGTGCGTAGGCAATCTGCACTCCAAAGAATCCGAAACTGATGTTCCACAGTTTCATAAAGGACAAATCAGGTCTTTGCTTTTTCATATCTATTAATTTTTTAATCTTTTAATTCTTTAATTCTTTAATTCTTTAATTTTTAAAAATCACCTCGTCGTCCCCCTGATAATCAGTCTTGTGCGGACGATTCTCTTCTCCACTTTATCCCGGGGGATGGTGCCCTCGACATGACCGATGAGGATGTCGGCAGCTTCCTCGCCAACACGCTTGCCTCGCTGCTCTACGGTGGTGAGCATTGGGTCGCAGGCAATGGCCCGCTGACCATTGGTGAATCCGCATATCGAAACATCGTCCGGCACCTTCAGTCCCATTCTCTTGGCTGCATACATAATACCTATGGCAGTGTCGTCGTTGACGGCGAAAAATGCATCTGGGGGGGGTACTTGTTGTAATAGTTCTGGCGTAACAATCTCAGCGTCAGAGCGATTGTCGCAGAATCTCATAAGACTGTCGTCCGGTTCGATGCCATGGCGCTTCAGCGCATCCTTATAACCATTATATCTGTTTTTGGAGATTTCAAGTGTCATTGGCGAACCATAGAAAGCAATACGCTTGCATCCTGTCTCTATCAAATGAGTTACGGCATTGTAGGCTCCCTGATAGTCGTCCACCACCACGCGGTCGGCATTCACACCAGTGCAGATGCGGTCGTAGAACACGAGTGGCACCCCGTTTTCAAGCAGTTGGTTGAAATGGTCATACTTCACGGTGTCCTTGGCCTGCGACACGATGATGCCGCACACCCTGTTCTCATAGAACGACTGGCAAATCTTCACCTCGCGCTCGTATTTCTCGTTGCTTTGAGCCACCATTATGCGGTAGTCTCTTGCCCTTGCCTCCTCCTCGATACCGGCAAGCACAGTCGAGAAATAGTAATGAGCCAATTCGGGCACAATCACCCCGATAATCTTAGGTTGCATCAGGCGACTGTTGCGCAGCGACTCGGCAAGCATGTTGGGAGAGAAGTTATGCTCGCGGGCATACTCCTGTATGGCGCGTCGCTTCTCCTCGCTTATTCGAGGCGAGTCCTTCAGCGCTCTCGACACCGTTGCCACAGAGGTGTTAAACTCCCTGGCGATGTCTTTCATTGTCAGTTCTATGTTCTTTTTCATTGTGATTGACTTGATTTCGTGAGCAAAATTATTGCTTTTTATTTATATACACGCACAAACATTTAATAATATTGCATTAAACTTTGCGCAATCGATTGCGCAGAGAAATTTGATGATTTATGTCAAAAAATGGATAAGATAAGCAAAGAAATCCTACCTTTGCACCGTGATTGCGATAAAAATCCGAGAACAAGACCAAAAAGTTGAGTTTTCAATAACTAAAGTAATAATAAATAATAATGTATGATGAAGCAGGTAAATTTTAGAATTCCGCTTAGAATGATGGTCGTACTCTTCGGCCTCGTTCTTTCAATCGGTGCCTACGCCCAGATTACAGTCAAGGGACATGTAAAGGACTCCGCAGGCGAACCGGTCATCGGTGCAACCATCCGTGTTGCAGGTCAGCAAGGAGGTACTGTCAGTGATTTCGACGGTAACTTCACTCTCAAGGCTCCCGAGGGAGCTACTATCAATGTCACTTACATCGGCTACCAGCCCGCCAACGTGAAGGCTGCCGCCAATGTAGTGGTTGTTCTTAAGGATGACTCACAGATGCTTGAGAACGTCGTGGTCATCGGTTATGGTGTTGCCAAGAAGAACGACTTGACTGGTTCGGTAACGGCAATTAAGCCGGATGAGAAGAATCACGGTCTCGTGACCAACGCCCAGGACATGATGCAAGGTAAGATTGCCGGTGTGAATGTTACTACTGGCGGTGGTGCCCCTGGTACTGGTGCAACAATCCGTATTCGTGGTGGTTCGTCTCTGAATGCCTCTAACGACCCTCTTATCGTTATCGATGGTTTGGCAATGGACGCTCAGGGTGTGAAGGGTCTTTCCAACCCTCTGTCAATGGTCAATCCTAATGATATCGAGAGCTTTACAGTGTTGAAGGACGCTTCAGCCACAGCTATCTACGGTAGCCGCGGTTCTAACGGTGTCATCATCATCACCACAAAGAAAGGTCGCAAGGGTACAGCTCCTCAGGTAAGCTACAATGGTAGCATTGCTATCTCCAACAAAACAAAGACTCTTGATGTTCTCGACGGTGATGAGTATCGTGCCTTTATCAAGTCTTATTATGGTGAGGATTCTGACGCAGCCAAGTTGCTCGGTACAGCAAACACCGACTGGCAGGATAAAATCTATCGCACTGCCATTTCCACCGACCACAACGTGACTGTTTCTGGTGGTGTCGCTAACACTCCTTACCGTGTGTCTCTCGGTTACACCGACCAGCAGGGTATCTTGGAAACAAGTTCTTTCCAGCGTGCAACAGCAAGTGTTAACCTCAATCCTACTTTCCTGAATGACCACTTGAAGTTCAACATCAACGGTAAGTTCATGTACGCCCGCAACCGCTATGCCAATACAGATGCTATTGGCAATGCAGCAAGAATGGATCCGACACAGTCGGTATATGATGCTTCCAATATTAATGGTGGTGGCTATTTCGATTGGCTCATCTCTGGTTCTTCACTCAATGACCCCACATGGGCATCTATGCATAACAATAATGCATCTTCTAACCCAATTGCATTGCTCAACGAGAAGAATGACCGTGCCAAGTCATTCGACTATATGGGTAATGTAGAGGTTGACTACCAAATCCATGGTTTAGAAGACCTCCGTCTTCACATGAACTTCTCTGGTGACTGGTCAAATGGTAAGCAGAAGACTACCTATGCTCCTTGGGGTCCGTCAAACGGATACTATGGAAACGACGGCTATTCAAAGGAAAACAAGTACAACCTTACATACTCTGCTTACGCTCAGTATTACAAGGATTTCCTCAAGACACAGCACTTCGATATCATGGCTGGTTACGAGTGGTCGCACAACAAGTATTGGGGTGATTCATACTATGCAGGTATTTATCCTGTAACAAATACCGAGACAACAAAAATCGGTACTCCGTATAACGAGTCGGCTTCAATCTGGAAGCAGGAGAGCTATCTCGTCAGCTTCTATGGCCGTGCCAACTATATCGCATGGGATCGCTACATGGTGACTGCCACTGTACGTCGCGACGGTTCTTCACGCTTCAAGGAGCATTGGGCAACATTCCCCTCTGTAGCTCTCGGATGGAAGATTAACGAGGAGCCTATCCTCAAGAACGTAAAGGCTCTGTCAGAACTTAAGCTTCGTCTTGGCTGGGGTAAGACTGGTCAGCAGGATGGTATCGGTAACTACAACTACTTCGCATCTTACAACGTGAATACCACCAACGTTAACGGACGTTATCCTATTCTTGGTGTTAACGACAGTGGTTTGATGTATCGTCCTGATGCTTACAATGAGAACCTCAAGTGGGAGACTACTGAGACTTGGAACGCAGGTCTTGACTTCGGTTTGTTCAATAACCGCTTGACCGGTAGCGTTGACTACTACTACCGCAAGACCACCGACCTTATCAATACAGCTACTGTGGCTGCAGGTTCTAACTTCCGTAACTACGTGACATCAAACATCGGTTCTTTGAAGAATCAGGGTGTCGAGGTTTCATTGACAGCCCGCCCAATTCAGTCGGGTGACTGGCATTGGGAGGTGACAGCCAACGCTACATACAACAAGAACGAGATTACCGAACTGACAGGTGAGGCTGCCATTGTAATGACTGGTGGTATCTCAGCAGGTACAGGTAACCTTTGCCAGGCACATGCCGTAGGTCATCCTGCAAGTTCATTCTATGTATATCAGCAGGTATATGACAAGGATGGCAAACCTCTTGAAGGTGTGTTCGTTGACCGCAATGGTGATGGTTCAATCACTAACGACGACCGCTATTTCTACAAGAGCCCTGCAGCTCCTTGGACAGCAGGTTTGAGCTCACGTCTGCAGTATAAGAACTGGGACTTCGGTTTCTCACTCCGTGCAAGCTTCGACAACTATGTGTTCAACGACACACAGGCTGGTTATGTGAATGTAGAGAAGAGATATGACAGCTCATTCTCTTATCTGCAGAATATCACTCCTTCCGCTCTCAGAAATGGATGGGTGACATACGACAAGGTGCTTTCTGACTACTTCGTTCAGAACGCAAGTTTCCTGAAGTGTGATAACATCACTCTCGGCTACTCATTCGAGAATCTCTTCAAGGGTGGAAATTATAAAGGTGTAAACGGACGTATCTATCTCGCTGCAACCAATGTCTTCACCATCACCAACTATGATGGTATCGACCCTGAGGTTCAAGGTGGTATCGACAACTACATCTATCCTCGTCCTTTCACAATTCAGGCAGGTCTTAACCTCAATTTCTAATAACATAATAAAGGATTATTAATATGAACTTCAAATATATTAAGAATATAGCTCCTGCAGCAGCTTTATTGCTCGCAGCAGGTT
>JBJEAY010000134.1:0-3088 GCA_051869575.1 Prevotella sp.
ATAAATAAGTTGGTTAAGTAACATGTTCCACACATTCCTATGCGCTTAAAATATATAGACTGCCTTCGAGGTGTAGCCATGTTTATGGTAATATACTCCCACATTATGAGTTTCTGCTTGACAGGATACAATCCGTCCCCTCTTGGAGCGTGGATGCGTGAAGTAATGTTGCCACTCTTCTTCTTTATCAGCGGATACGTGTCATACAAGGCAACCCCTAAAACAGGATTCGCAGAATATGGCAAGCAAGTGTGGAAGAAAACCACGATGATGCTCATCCCTACGATTCTTATGATGGCGTTGATGATGCTGTATTCCGGTAACAATATGCTGGAATTCCTATTTCGATATGATAAGTGCGGATATTGGTTCACTATGGTACTCTTCCAGATAACGGTGATTTATTTGCCGTTTCTGATGCTTTCGAAGAGAGTTAAGCAGCCTTTATTCAAAGCCTTGTTTCTATTGCTCCCTTACGCCTTGATGATGGCCGTATTCCGCTTAGTTGGCTTTGAAAGTTCAGCTGCGATACTCTTTGAGTGGGTCAAGGTCAAAGGCTTCTATATGTTCTTTGCACTGGGTGCGATTACCAATATGTTGAACTTGGAGGTAGACCAATTGCCTGCAAAGGCCGTTATATGTTTTATAAAAAGGAAAACCCACCTTGCGCCAACGCTGTTCCTCGTAGCCTCTGTTTCCGTATTTAGTGGATTTGGGGGGGGGTAATTTGATGTTTCAAATTATACCTGTATATCTAATGTATTTTAGTTTCAAGCTGTTAGAGCCATGGTTCTCTGCAAATAACAATAGAGTTGCAGAAGTGATGTCCACAATAGGAAGGTATACATTGCCTATTTACCTGATGCATTTCTTCCTCCTATTCCGCTTACCAGCGTCTATTGGCAGTTATCTCATGTCTTTGCAGTCGGATAATTGCTTTGGCACTCACAGTTGCTGTAGTTTCGTAGAGTTCCTGATCATTGGTTCGGTGGCAGTATTGATCTGTTATGGATGTATACTGGTAGCCAATCTTACAAAAAAAATATTCCCGCCTTTCTCACAATGGTTTTTGGGGAAAAAGTAATTTTCAAGAGCAATATCACTACTGAGAACAACAAGAATCGTATTAACAATGCACACAGATAACCACAATCGCAGAATCGCTAAAAATACACTGATGCTGTATGTCCGAATGCTTATTACTATGCTTATCGGATTGTACACATCACGTGTTGTTTTAGCAACATTAGGTATCTCGGATTATGGCCTTTATAATGTTGTTGGCGGTGTTGTGGTTATGTTCAACTTCGTCCAAGGAACAATTGCTGGCGGCACGCAAAGATTTCTAACCTTTGAGATAGGTCGAGGTGATTTGGATTCCTTAAAGAAAGTATTCTCAACTGCAATTATCGCTCATTTAGTAGTCATTGTAATTATACTATTCTTATCAGAGACAATAGGATTGTGGTTTGTTCAGAATAAAATGGTTTTTGAAGCAGGGCGTGAAACTGCTGCTTTATGGGTTTATCAGTTCTCGATACTCGCTTGTATTGTGTCTCTGTTTCAATCCCCTTTTATGGCCTCCCTGATTGCCCATGAAAAGATGAACATTTATGCTTATATGGGAATATACGATGCCGCTGTGAAGTTGACGGTGGCAATCCTCATTCAGTGGTCTCCCATTGACACTCTTGTATACTATGCTTCCCTTATATTATTGGCAAATCTGACCTCAAGTTTAATCTATAATACATATTGCCGGCGCCATTTCTCTGAATGCCGCTTTTCTTTTGCTTTTGACAAAAGCACATTCAACCAGATGTTCAAATTTTCCGTCTGGGACACGATTGGCGGCATTGCTGCTGTTGGTCAGGCACAGGGCGTGAACATTGTTATTAATATGTTCTGCGGAACTGTGGTCAATGCTGCACGTGGTATCTCGGTAACCGTGAATACTATGGTGATGCAATTTGTCAACAATTTCCAAATGGCAGCCAATCCTCAACTTGTAAAATATTATGCAAACAATCAAATGAGAGAAATGGCGCGCCTGGCCATAAACACCGCCAGTTTTTCCACATACTTGTTGCTATTAATTGGAATACCGGTATTTTTAGAAACAGAATATTTGCTGGGTTTGTGGTTGGGGGAATATCCAGATTATGCCCCTGTGTTTTGTAGGATTATTTTATTGCAGTCGCTTGTTCAGTCAATGGGGACACCTACGATGCGCGCTTTGCATGCAGTGGGGAATATTCGGATGATGAATATATTGGTCGGAGTGCTTTTGCTCCTAATTCTCCCCCTAACATATCTACTGTTCTGGTTAGGTTGTCCTGCCGAGGTCGTGCTTACCGCCAATATCATTCCATGGTTGCTCGCAATTCCCATTCGGTTGATCTTATTGAAACACTACATAGGTTTCCCTCTTGGCGAATATGTGAAGGTAGTCATGATAAAAGGTGCTTTCATCGCCTTGCTTTGTAGCATCGTTCCATTTATTTTACATACCGTAATTCAAACTGAAAGCTTTTTCCGTTTGTGTGTCGTTGGAATGACCGGCCTCTTGTCATCGTCTGCAATCATCTTTTCTTTGGGTATCAATAAAGACTTACGCAATAAAATCATTAATAGAATGAAACGCTTTACCCCCCCCCTATTTAAACAGTAAAGTTATCGCAAGCATTCCGAGAAAAAAGATCTTGGTTTATAGCATCTTGCTGCTATCCGTTAGCTTTAATATCTTATGTTTCGTCCCCTATTCGAAATATTATTTCGATATATTAAAAGAGCGTATTTGGCCAACGCAATACTATAAGTCAGACAGCAAGGACAAAGACGTGATATATTCGGTGTTGCAAAGTTCTCTGAAGATGGATGGGACAGCGTTTAATACAGAGCAACCAAAGAGAGGCCTTCCTTATGATTTGGGCATGCTTCTAAATCCTCCCCCAACCGCCTCTCGTTTTAATGACTGTTCAATTTCCTTCCTCTATTGGGGCTTGTCTGAATATGCTGTAAATACAGGAGACTCGGAAGTGATTTGTTTTTTAGAGAATAAAATCAAAACATTTACAAACACGAAGGG
>JBJEAY010000135.1:0-3083 GCA_051869575.1 Prevotella sp.
AACTTTGAAAGGTCGTGTCGATATGAGGAAGAAAGTGGAGGAATATATGGAACAGCAAAAGACACCTTATATTTCCATGAGCGAGGTGGACGCTGACTTCTGTCGTGGCTTCCTCCGATTCCTTGCTACAGCAAAGAACAGCGTTTGCACAATCAATGAGAGGACTATATCTCCAGGATGTGCCCACCATCATCAAGCCGTCTTTAATGGAGCATTGAACAAGGCTGTGCGAGAAGGGTTGTTGACGGCAAATCCTATGAAGAGCCTTGACCGTAAAGAGAAGTTCCAGCCTTCACCAGAGGACAGGGAGTTTCTGACCATTGAGGAACTGCGCTCATTGATGGCTTTGCCGTGTTCCAATGAGCAGGTGAAGAAAGCATTTGTCTTCTCCTGCTTCACAGGTTTGCGATTGAGTGATGCACGCACACTGACATGGCGCAAGGTCTATAAGACTCCTGATGGCAAGACCCTCTACATCCATGTGTTCATGCAGAAGACGCAGAAGCCGAACAATATTCCCCTGTCACAGGAAGCACTGAACTGCTTACAGGCGAAGGATGATTTGGATGAGCCTATATTTACCTTACCAGCCAGTGATGCGACCATCAACTATCACGTTAAGAAATTGGTAAAGGCAGCAGGGATAGAGAAGAAAGTCTCTTTCCATTGCAGCCGCCACACCTTCGCCACCATGATGCTGACTCTCGGAGTGGACATATACACGACGAGCAAGCTGCTTGGTCATGCCAATGTGACTACAACAGCCATCTATGCCAAAATCGTGGACAAGAAGAAAGTGGATGCAATGAACCTCGTCAACGACCTTTTTACAAAAGACGATAAAACCGAAAGCCATGAAGATAGAACTACGCAGCCGCAAGCATAAGAGTGGCAACACGACCCTATATCTGGAGTTCTATGAAAAGGGAGGAAAGCGTCAGTATGAATCGCTGAACCTCTACCTTATTCCAGAAAAGACAGACAACGACCGCAGGGTAAACGATGCCACGCTGAAAAAGGCATTGAAGATAAAGTCTGAGAGAATACTGGGGATTGGCAGCAAATCAGAGGAAAAGGATGTATCTACACCTGCCACTGAGTTTTCAAAATGGATGGATGAATACCTACTCCACCTTCAAAAGGGAGACAGATACTCGCTTGCGTATCAGAAGCATATGCGGAGCACCGTCAACATTGTCAAGTCATATCTGGCTCACATCCACCGTCCCAGTCTCATGATGGACAAGGTGGACAAGTCCTTCTACACGAACTTTCTCACATATATCAAAGATGTGTACCGTAACACGAAGTCTCCCGACCGCCCGATGCCATTGTCACCGAAAACAATGCTGCTGATACAGACCAATGTTAACTCTATGCTGAAATATGCAGTAGAACAAGGCGTGTTACAGAAGCATCCGTTCTATGAGCTGGAAAAGCGAGAGACCTTTGCTAAGACACCGAGCGACAGGGACTATCTTACCGTAGAAGAGTTGAAACGCATGGCAGAAGTCGAAACCGGCACTCCTGTTACGAAGCAGACATTTATGTTCTGCTGCTTTACAGGTTTGCGTCATAGCGACTTGCTACAACTGTATTGGCGAGACATCCGAGAGACAGAGGATGGGCTACAAGTGTATGTCCAATCCATGCAGAAAACGAAGAAATCTGCGGTAATCCCTTTGGGAAAACAGGCTTTGGAATGGATGCCTGAACGAGGCACCGCCTCACTTGATGGCAGGGTGTTCACACATATCCCCCTTCTCTGCAATGCCGACCGTGCCTTGAAGCGTATGACAGCTAAAGCAGGAATAGACAAATCCATTTCCTTCCATTGCAGCCGCCACACCTTTGCCACCCTCATCCTGACAGCAGGAAGTGACATCTATACCACAAGCGAGATGCTGGGTCATACCAACATTCACACCACGGAAATCTATGCCCATGTGGTGATGGAAAAGAAAGTCGATGCGGTTAATATGCTTAACGGCTTCTTCTGATTTTACAAGAAGTGTTCGATGTGCGAGCCACACAGTAAGGGTTCGTGCTTGGAACACTTCTTTTCCCTCTTGTTGGACTTTATATATGAGAAAAGGTGTGTTTTTCAGCATAAATTGCAACATTAAGCAAAAAAAAACACTAATATTTAGCACAAATATAGCATAAAATGCCATATTTAGATAAAAATTCTGTATCTTTGCAGCCAAAACATACAATCAAAGTCATGAAACTGAATAGGATAAAATCGGTACTCGTAGAAAAAGATGTATCGCAAACGGATTTAGCAAAAGGTATCGGTAAAAGCTTTAGTACGATAAATGCTTATTGCCGCAACCGACAACAGCCGTCTTTGGAATTGCTTTATAAAATTTCTGAGTATCTTTCTGTCAGCGTGACAGAACTATTGATTGATAACAAAAAAGAAAACGAAAAAATATAAAATATTATGAGATATTCAAAAATTAATATTGCTACCGTGTTTATATGTATAGCTTTAGGCTTGGTTTCCTGTAGCGACTCTAAAGAGGAGTTGGACGAAAAGTTCACGCAGACTTCACATATTGTCTGTGGTAAGGTAGAAAAGGGTCCGCTTGTTAGAGGATCGCAAGTCGATATGAGAACGTTGGACAAGGATTTAGTGCCAACAGGTAGTTCATATACAACAACGATTGAAAATAATACAGGTGATTTTAATTTTGGTTCGCTGAAAGTCAACAGCCCATATGCTAAGCTTACTGCTGATGGGTATTTCTTCAATGAGGTAAATGGAAAATTATCCGGCAGTACCATTAAGTTGGACGCAATAGTTGATTTGTCAGACAACTCTACTGTTAATGTCAATGTCTTGACCCATCTAAAAAGTCAGCGAATCAACTATCTTGTGACAAATAAGAACCATGGATTCAAAGAAGCCAATGAGCAAGCCCAAAAAGAATTACTGACCCAATTTGGTTTGCAACAATTTTGCGGCAAAGATGCGAGTCAGTTTTCAATTACTTCAGGCGATGACGCTTCCGGAGTGCTTATAGCTGTATCATCCTTGATACTTTCAGATCGTTCCGAAGCCGAAATAGTGGAGTATC
>JBJEAY010000136.1:0-3082 GCA_051869575.1 Prevotella sp.
GACAAAGGACTTGTCGATGGACCACGATATACCTGCGTCTTCATCATTATCAAAAGCACGATATACTCGTATCGGGAATGACATGCCTTCAAGTTCCGCACTATCCTCTGGTGTCATAAACCATATCCTGCTCGGTCTGTCTGAGCGCATAAAAGGAATGAACTCCTTAGCATTTTCTGTGGATCCAACGGCAACCCAAACTGTACGCATGATTTCCCAATATCTGGGATTAGACAGGAACTTAGCATTCTGGAAGAACAACCGTTTGACCTTTTCGGTATCATGTTCCACATCATAAGCCTTAACTATTGCCAAAGCTATACGAGAGTCCCTTGCTGCCTGTTTCTTTGGAAGCGAAGGAATTCTCCTTGTGAAATCGGTCATCGTGTTCGGACTTAAGATATTGGGATTAGTAATGGCCAGGAACTCACCTTTTCTTAGAACCTTCATAATACCATGGTTTAATAGAGGAGGGAGACTTGCTCCCTCCATCCTTGGTTATTCTTCTGTTTTCTCAATTGTAGTGTCTTCGGTAGTCGTATTGTCTCCGGCGTCGGAAGGACTTACTTCATTCACCTCCTCATTGGCATCTTCTGCGTCTTCCTGTGCAGGCTCTACTACTGCTTCTTTCTTGACACCTTTGAGGTCATCGATCTTTTCCTTGATGTTTGCTCTTTGCTTGTCGTACTTTTCCTTGATACCCTGTTCAAGTTCTTCAACTCCACTGAAGCTGTCATCGAGCAGTGCAAGCAGCATTCCAGCAAGGTCGTGGGCGTAGCATACAGACTTCTCGGAAAGCACGGACTTGATGAACTCGCGCTTGATGGCATTTCTGTTTTCCTCAATGATTTTGGCATTTGCCTTGTAAGCCTTTTCGCTGTTCTCCCACTCGATACCGAGTTTCTTCTTGAAGTCGTAGGATAGACGCTTGATGACGATAGCATGGAAGATGCGCTGTTCCTCTCCATTCAACGGAGTGTTGAGTGTTGAATAACTGGACTCGGACAGCATCACTCGTTTCTTCTCAATCAGCTCATCATGCTCCTGCTCATTACATTTAAGCAGGTTGTCTTTCAACTTGGTTATCTGCTCACGCTTGGAAAGTGCTTCGCTCGGACTCTCGTCTTCTTTCGGTGCCGAGAAAGTCCATTTGTACTGACCGCTAAGTTTGCCGTCGAAACAAACCTCATATACTTTCTCTACGAGACCATCTTCTATGTTACTATCAAAGATAGCCTTGGCATGACGATAGGCGTGCATCCTCTTTTCGTAACACTCGTTATCGGAGAAGCTGGAGCGATCAGGTTCTACTGGCTCGTACACATACTTCCTGTCATCGGCATTGACAAGTTCAAGACCGAAAGACTTGGCTTCTTCAATCCATTTCTCATTGCCTGTGCCTTGATAGACGAGTGTAAGTCCTGACTCCTTGGCAGTGCGCATGATATGCTCCATTGTCTTTTGGGTGAAGCATGAGGCATCCATGCAGCGAGGACGGTCGGTGTCTTTGAAAGACTCTGGTTTGTTCTTTGTATTGAAAGGACACTGCTCACAGCATTTGCTACAACTGAAAGAGGTGTCGGACGGATTGAACTTTGCCGTATCGAGGAAGTTCATCACGTGCTCGTCAATCATGTCGTGCAGTATTTCCATCTTGAGGATTTTCTTCGTCCAACGAGAAATACAAGCCGGGGAGAAACAGGCTTCATAGAGTATTTTCTGCTGTTCCTCCGTGAGCTTACAGATGTCGAGCAGGTGAACGAGATAGAGTGTTCCATCTCTCATGAGCTGCACGAACTCCGGGATGATATTGTTCAACTGAATACGGCTAACCACGAAGCTGACAGACTTACCCAACATCTTGGCAAGTTCCGTGGTATTCATGGTGCCATCGTTATACAACTTGGATAGGGCTGCTGCCTCCTCCATAGGGTCAATATCCTTGCGCTGTAGGTTCTCAATAATCATGGCAGCGAATGCCTGCTTGTCGTCGAGTTCCTTGATAATGCACTGGATTTCGGAAGAACCGTTGAGAACGGTGGCACGGTATCTGCGCTCTCCGCATACAATCTCATACTTCGGTTCGCTACCTTTCGGACGCTTGCGGATGGTGATAGGCTGTACCAGACCATTCTCTTTGATATTCTGCGCCAGTTCTGCCAATGATTCCTGGTCAAAGGACTTACGAGGGTTCAATTCACTCGGACAAATGTCTGTCACTTGGATGTTCTTAACTTGGATGTTCTTGCTTTGCATAATCTTTAGTTTTTTAATTGTGTGAATACTCTGTTAATTGTGTTTTAGTCAATCCATGAAAGCGGTTCTTTCTTCGGCTCCTTGCGCCAACTATTGAAAACATATTCATTGATGAAGTTCTCATACGAATATGTACGAGGACAGCACTCGTCAAGTCTTTCTGAGTCTATCTCCGATTCTTCGTGTTGCTGTGGCATAATCAGACACTTGAGCTTTGGACTGGTGATGACGGTTGCCCTTGATTGGTCGCTGTTATAGAACTTGACATTCCTTGCACCTCCACATAACGCAACATCGAGGATTTTTTTCAACAGGATGACGTTGTATGAAACTCCATTGATAACAACTCCGTCCTTATCAGCGGACTCTTGCTGCTTCATGTGCCACATGCAGGCAGCATACAACTGCTTGATGTCAATGTCAAGTCTGGTGCCAAAGTTTTTCTCGTCAGGGAAAACTCTGTCAACGTTCGGATAGCGTCCGTCAATCTCTTCCCCTGTCTGGAACATCGTCTTGCCGGCAAGTTTCGGATTGCTTTCCTCGTAAATAACTAAAAGGTGACCATCTGAGGCATAACATCTTGCCTCTTCGAAATGCACTCCGCTCAATACTGGGCGCAATTCATCTTTCGCACATACATTTGCGAACATCAACTGGATAATTTTCTTGTCCATCTTCGATAATTTATAAAGTTAATACATAATTGGGTTGCCAAAATAGAACTCTCTATCCATAGCCTCGGATTGCTCCTCCTCCCAGCAACGCTGATAGAAATCATAGTGGTCTATCATTTCAACAGTGTTTTCAAGGCGTTCTTCAAGACTTT
>JBJEAY010000137.1:0-3082 GCA_051869575.1 Prevotella sp.
CGAGATGAACGTGAATATCCACCGTGTATATATCACCTGCGACGACGATATATTCAGCGGCAAGTTTGAACTGCGTGTACACGACCGCGAGGATATCGGAAAGATTATCAACAACCTGAAGAAAATCGAGGGACTGCAGGAGGTGAACCAGCTGTTGTAATTTTGGCAAATTACAAAATTAAAGAATTAAAGAATTAAAATATTAAAATATTAAAGTATTAAAATATTAAAGACGTGAAAAGCAAACTACTTATCTTGGCGGCTATGATGGCCGTTAGCGTATCGGCTGCCAACAAATACGACAATCCCGACACTTTGTTCGTGGCTCGCGACGGTACGGCGGAGTTCCGCAACGTTGACGATGCCATTGAGGTGTGCCGTGCCTTTATGGACTACCACAAGGTTATATATATTAAAAAAGGTATATATAAGGAGAAACTGATTATTCCGTCGTGGCTCACCAACATCGAACTGTGTGGTGAGGATGCCGAGAACACCATCATCACCTACGACGACCATGCCAATATCCGCACGGTGGAAAGACCTAAGGGTATGGGCACATTCCGCACATACACACTGAAGATTGAAGGCTCGGACATCACTCTGAAGAACATCACCATCGAGAACAACTCGGCACGATTAGGACAGGCGGTGGCACTGCATACCGAAGGCGACCGACTGACATTCATCGGATGCCGCTTCCTCGGGCATCAGGACACGGTATATACTGGTGTGGGAGGCTCACGCCAACTGTTCCGCAACTGCTATATCGAGGGAACAACCGACTTTATCTTCGGTCCGGGAACGGCATGGTTTGAGAATTGCGAAATCCATAGCAAGGCAAACTCATATATCACTGCCGCCTCAACACCCAAAGACCAAGCCTACGGATATGTCTTCAACCGCTGCCGACTGACTGCCGACCCCGGAATAGACAAGGTGTATCTCGGTCGCCCATGGCGCGACTATGGCTACACTCTCTTCATGAACTGCGAACTCGGTGCACATATCCGCCCCGAGGGATGGCACCATTGGCAGAAGAATCGCGAGCAGACCGCCCGCTATCTCGAATACAACAACAGCGGTGCTGGAGCTGACACCAAGTCAAGAGTGCCATGGTCAAAACAACTGACCAAGAAGGAGGCGCAGAAAATTACTATAGAGAATGTCATAGGAGATTTTTAATTTAATAACAAACTACTAAAAATGAGAAAAACTATTAATCTACTCTTTGCGGCAGCACTCACCTGCTCGCCGTTGGTGTCGTTGGCTCAGCAGTCAGCGACATGGAATCCAAACCTCCCGGGAGGTAAGTATCGTAACCCGGTTATTAATGCCGACTATTCCGACCCCGACGTGTGTCGTGTTGGCAATGACTACTACATGACATCGTCGAGCTTCGCCTGCTTCCCAGGACTACAGATTCTGCACAGCACCGACCTCGTCAACTGGAAATTCATTGGTGCTGCACTCCAAGACGACTATCCCGTATTGCCTGAATACCGCGGCACCGACCTCGACTGGCACAAGCGTATTCAGCATGGCAACTACGTGTGGGCTCCTGCTATCCGCCATCACAACGGTTGGTTTTATATCTACTGGGGCGACCCCGACCAAGGCTTGTTTATGACCAAGACTCAAGACCCTGCAGGCACATGGTCAACTCCCGTTTGCGTGAAGGCTGGCAAGGGAATGATTGACTGTTGTCCGCTATGGGATGAGGACGGCAAGGCTTATCTCTCACATGGTTGTGCCGGTTCGAGAGCTGGAGTGAAGTCGGTGCTCTTTGTGGCTCCCATGTCTGCCGACGGCATCACTGTCACTGGACCTTCGCGCATAGTGTATGACGGACACGAGGATCAGCCAACCATCGAAGGCACCAAGTTCTACAAGCGCAATGGATATTATTATATCATGTCTCCGGCTGGAGGTGTGAAATACGGGTGGCAGGTGATTCTGCGTTCTCGAAATCCCTTCGGTCCTTACGACGAATACGTTGGCATGGCTCAGGGAAAGTCGAAGGTCAACGGTCCTCACCAGGGTGCGTGGGTGGACACTCCATCGGGCGAGGACTGGTTCTTGCATTTCCAAGACAAGCATGCCTACGGACGTGTGGTTCATCTGCAACCAGCGCGATGGGTGGATGACTGGCTCGTGATTGGAGACGACAAGGACGGCGACGGATGTGGCGACCCTGTGGAGCAATGGAAGAAGCCCAATCTGAAGGCCTCGGCAAATGTGCAACCCCAGGAGGACGACGACTTCAACGACACTGCCTTAGGATTGCAGTGGCAGTTTGAGGGCCCATACAGCCATTATTGGTATTTCTGTGATGCCAAGAAATCGAAGCTCCGTCTTTATGGCATTCAGCAGCCAGAGGATTACAACAACCTCGCCGATATGCAGAACACACTGATGCAGAAGTTCCCTGCCGAGAACTTCACCGTAACCTCCAAACTGAAGTTCATTCCCAATCCTGGCAACAAGAACAAGGGTGAGGAAGCGGGATTCATCATCAAGGGTCTCGACTATGCCGCCATCAAGTTTGTCACCACCAAGGACGGTTGCTTCCTTCGTTACATCAACTGCAAGAACGCTATGAAGGGAGGCAAGGAAGAGGTGCTTCATGAAATGCCGCTTACTCTCATAGAGATGGAGAAGCCCTATACCCAGAAATATGCCGTGGATGACATACCCCAGCCTCGCCATGCCACTCAGGACATCTATGTGCGTGCCGTGGTGAAGAGTGCAGGCATAGGCAACGGCATCACCTCGTCGGCACAGTTCTACTACAGCTTCGACGGCAAGAAATTCATTAAGCTCGGTTCTCCCTTCACTGTCAAGGAGGGCAAATGGATAGGAGCCAAGGTCGGCTACTTCAACTGCCGCTCATCAGTGAGCAACGATGCAGCCTTCTTGGATGTTGATTGGATTAAGTTTACGAAATAATTCTTAGTTTATACAATAATAAAAGGCGGCATCATGATGATGCCGCCTTTTATTTATATCATAAGTGCTCTATTATTTCACATTCCAAAGAGTGCATCCAACGCCGAGCTTACTTACATCCTCATTGCCGATA
>JBJEAY010000138.1:0-3079 GCA_051869575.1 Prevotella sp.
CGATTCATCACTGCGGTCCAAAAGCCATGCAGTCTTATCATCTGTTGATTTGAATGTGTAGAGGGTTAGATAGGAATCCACACTGTCATCAACAAAAAAGTCAGCTCCTTTGGATTTGAGCTGAGACTTGATAAAGTCCTCAACGGCACCACCATCATAGGCATACGTGCCATCATCCCATATCGCATCGATACTGGGAACCGGACCATTGATAATAATTCTTTTTTTTGCCATAATAAATAGATATTTACTTAATTACGTCTCCACGCATCATCCCTATTCCAGGCTTTTTCGGAAAGCCAATAGCCACTGCCAAAGCAACTATTGACGGCTTCCCAAATCAAGCGTGAGCCACGATAGATTGCTGATACTGCTTTCTTTCCGTAGTATCGTGCTGTCAGATCAATTGTGTTCCGGGCATTCATTCTTCATAAACATTGTACTCCACATCTTCTTGGATTTCTCCAGCATTCAACAATGCGTCGTATTCGTCTTGGGTACAATAGACTGTACGATTAGCATTATCAATCAATTCATTTACACGAGCGGCCAATTCATTAAATTCGGCAGCACTCAACCTACCACCAGCGGTTGCGCCTTGGTTGGAGGTTTTTTCTCCTATAGTTAGTTTCGCTATACTCATATTCTTAGAATATTATGGGGAATGAATAATCAAAAGCATCTGCCGTGAATAATTCACACGTGATTATTTCGCTGGCATTTAACTCATAGTCTAAAACAATCATATTGTCTTGTGGATATGTAACACCAGTGAAATCTAATTCACTTTTGTCTGCTGCATTGTATCTGTGCCATTGAAACTTAAAATGGCTCATAGCATATTCTTCATCTACTAAAGAGCCTTGATAATATACATTGGCAGTCAAAGTAGTAGTACAGGTTCCATTCTGAAATGAACGTCCACTTGAAGAGACAATTTCCACTGTATAGCCCTGCACATATTGCTTCTTGATCGTCTTGGTATCGCTATATGTGCGAGACTCATTCAACGCTATTACGCACATAATGGTCAATATGCTTTCGCCACCATTGCCATCTTCACCAGCTCCCCATAAAGAAGAATTGGGTTCGATCGTCAAAGTCTTGGCATTGGCATCTGGAATCACATACCAATCACCGTCTTTTTTATACATCCATTGGCGTTGGGCAGAAGTCGATGAGAACCCGATTTCCTCAACTGTCAAAGTGATACTGGTGGGACTAATAGGAGCGTCCTTGTCTAATCCAATAATGGTGAACGTGTCATCGCCAAGAATCCGGCAATAACGGTTAGCCATCTCGTCTTGGGCTTCTTCGCTTAAATTATCCCAATTTAGAGTAACCCCACTGTTGAATGTGACTTTGCCATTTTCATCCCAAACAATGTTTTTCTTTGCCAGATAACCACTCCCGTCCTGACGTAAAAGAAATGACTTAGAGCGTGTTCCAATTCCACCCTCATTTCCTTCATCGTCTTTATAGTTCAACTGCAAGAGCGGATTCTGCATCGTACCACCAATGCCGCCTCGATTAAACCATGCACCATACTCGTCAGTAGGATTAAGGGTTTCATCTGTGGCTTGATATTGGGTTACACTATCCCCAGACTCTAATTGAGGAGATGTAAAATAAAGAATCTTTTCATTGGGATTCGGCACGCCAGTATCAACTGATTCGTATTCCGATTTAGTGAATGTAGGAATAAGCTGTAGAAGCATATCCTCACCTTCTGCCTCGCCCTTCAACACATCAAAGCAGGCATGAACACGCCTCCATTCATGTGTCTGGTCGGAATCGATTGTAATATCACCTACGCCACGCCCGTTCTGAAGAACAGCAATACGGCCTGGCTGTTTGAGATAAACCCAGAACGAAAAACAGAATCGCTTATCTAAGTTCTCTGCAACCCACGCATTCGTTTGAGCCACCATTTCAATAGCGGCATTGGTACGATAGACATAACCCATGCCAGTCGGATTGATCACCTCGGAAGATGCCCCTTCAATATGAATATCATGCGTAATATTGGGGGAGAGGGAATTGATGAAACAATTGCGATGGATTTTACCTGCATAAAACGTTGCACCAAAACCATTCTCGTCTCCAGCAGTCAGTGTACCTGAGATATGAGCAGAACGAGAGGCATATAGTTTCTGAAGGTACGCGCCATAACCGGTAAGCTGGCCAAACACATGGTCAACTACACCATCTATCTTACCGATACGAGATACACTCCCAGTCCCAAAATTGGCTACACTGGAAAGCAATATGATGTTGAAGTCTGCAACCTGTATTTCTTCTCCAACTTCCAGTTTGGACATATCCAATTGGAAGGAACGTAAATGACGGCCAGAATACTCTACTGTGACAATACGGAATTTGTATTCCCAATCAGTGCTCACATCTTCAGTCCATTCGGCATCAACGTGCAAACCATCAGTATAACACAGCGATGCCTTAATTCCAGTAATAGCCTTACTACTCCTGATCTTATATGAGACAAGTACTTGATTCCCAGTTTTGACGAACTGATAAAAGTCTTGTTTAAGACCTTCAAAATCACTTCCAGCCTCAGACATTCGAGTTACCGTAAGAATACGGTTATTGTCTAAACTCGATTTGGTGTATTGCTGATTCAAGTTTTCAACACCTCTAACGATGTATTGGCTTTGAGCATCTTCAAATGCTTCCGAAGCGATGTTCTCTGGCCACGACAAACTGGCATTTTTACCAATTCCGTCTATGACATCCATAAACGGGGATTGGTCATCTGAAGCAGTGAGATACAATGCACCTGATCGGTCCACGTTAAACAAATTAGTAATACGGGCAAAGTCAAATATCTCACGCTTGTTTTCCCCATCCAGCTCATCGCCTTCAAGCAAAGCACCAATGAAATATGAACGCTCATCATACAATCCAGTAGAGAGGTTTTTGGTACGCTCTACGCCGTATGAAAGCACACACATCAATGAATATATGATATTGGTGCCATCAAAGTATTGCCGGCGAATAATATCACCAGTTTGCAGACCCTGAACTTTCTTAGAATCAGGGTTAATCAACACTTGATATTTTT
>JBJEAY010000139.1:0-3077 GCA_051869575.1 Prevotella sp.
GAAACAGGCATTATAATAGACCAATTTGCAGAAACGCATTCCTACCAGGATATATTCAGCAGACACCTTACAGGAAACAAAGTGTTTTACTGTGTGCAGTCCCCTCCGGACGACGTGAAAAACGCAATGTACAAAGCTGCTGCACAAGCAGGTATTGAATCAACATGGATGAAGAATAAAACCCGGAAAGAGAAAATGTTTGACGCTGCTTTCAGCGAAGGACTAAAAGCATTGGAAATACCTTTCAAACAAAAGGTTGATGAGGCATTCGGCACCGTGAAAGAATATATTCAAGAATGCAATGCCGATGCCAACAGTAACACAGTAAAGCAAATAAACATACTGAGAAAAGAAGTGGAAGCCTTAAAAGAGCAAAACAAAAAACGTGTGGCTGAATGGTTTCAGGAGTTGCAGTACTTCAAAAGTGTGGCGGAAGTACTTGGCAAGGCTAAGATAACAAAGACTGCATAAGACGCATATAGGTTTATGACAGAATAATATTATAGACAGATCGAATATGGGAATAGTTAGGAATACAGAGACGATAGAGGTTCTTGGAGCTAAATTTAATGGAATAAGGGAACTCGTGAAATACTCGCATGTAAACGACCCATTTAACATAAGGTTTCCCGAATGACATGTATTATCTTCGCATCCGGAATTATTTTACCAAGAACAATCATTGAAAGCAAAGAGTATTTTGAGAAGGTGATGCAGGACTATAACCAGCATCGCAATGTACGCAATCTCCGCAAGAACTGCAAGGATGAAGCCATAGACTATTACTGGGTGATGGAATACAGAAAGACATACCCAAATAGGAAGGAAGACCAAGCACAGACAGAGCCCCCCCCTTCATGCCACTGGCCATATCAGAGAATATGATGTCTTCTACATGGAGTGTAGAGCAATTGGTGTTGACTACTCCCGACGGAGCCAGCTTGGAGCTTAAATTCAGCAGCCTTTTTGTAGTTGTGGAACTTCTAAACAAGATGTCAAGGTCATGATCGACTTTACAAGCAGAACGAGCTACTACATAAGCTCCCCCCCCCCCCCGACAGACATGCGCAAGGGCCGTGAGACATTGGCAGACATCGTACGCAACAGCATGTGCCTTGACCCCCATGAGTACAACAATACTTACATAACAATCATTTTTAAAAGAATGATATGAAAGAGAACCCATTTGTTTTCTATGCAATGATACCAACTTACCGAAACAAAGGATATATGAAAAAAGCCATAAAAATGATAGAAAATCTCGGGTTGCCACCTCTTTACTCACAAATAGATAAAGAAAAAACAGTATCTCTTTGCCAGTGCAAGAAGTGTTTAGTTTTAGCAAAAACAGCTATGTAGTAGCATTAATAAAAATATTACAATTAAATTCAAAATTACATGAAAGGTTACGAGTATTTGTTACGTTTCCTTAACGAAGAAGGATTTCGCAAAAGTGATGAAGGAAATTATTTTTCTTTCAAGTATGAGGGGAACACATATATTGTGTTTAAAAACGACTCGCCATACTTACAGGTCTTACTCTTGCTAAAAGCAGACGGTTATAGTAGAACCCAAATGTTGGAGGCTTGCAACAAACTTAATGATGATAAGTTTGTTGTGAAGTTTACCGTTCACGACTCTGTAATTTGGTGCAGCTATGAGTTCAAGCCTTCAGACGAAACAACCAATGACGAATTTGATTTAATCTTGACGCTATTGGATAAAGGTTCTGATGAGTTGTTTGTAGAATTGAGAAAGTAGTGCTAACGTATTAAGAATGCGGTCAAAGCGTTAAAAGAAAACGCTTGACCGCATTTGCAACAAATTATATCCAAAATGAATTATTGTTCATCTATAGTCGTTGATTTTGGCAGTACAAATTCTGGTTGTGCAAGAATAGAGTTGGAAGAGAATTATTCCGGTTATCGCACTCCAAACTTTATTCAGGGAAATCAGACTTATGCAAAGGATGCCACTTGGTTTTTCGTACATCCAGTTTTTTGGAAACGGATACGTGACAATTATGACCAAATATCAGATTCTGATTTTAGAATCAGGTCACGGGCATTACCTTATACGGCAAGCCCCAATGTAGTATGGGGCAGACAGCATATTAGGGCGTTGGCAGAAACTATTGAGGCAGAGAAATGGATTGGGTTCAAATACTTCAAAATGAGACTTTATCGTGAGGAGAATTTTATGGTTAACGGTGAAACTGTCCTCATTCAAGATGTTGTGAGACTTTTTCTGCGCATCTTGAAGATAGAGTGCCTGGATTTTGAGAAAGGGCGCAGACAGAGGGATGTGTCGGCAGAAGAAATACAATGGGGACTTACCATTCCTACAATCTGGGGCGACAGAGAACGTAAGGTAATGACCGCCGTCGCTTCGGAAGTGTTTGGCAAGCATATCAGGGTGTTGACGGAACCAGAAGGACCTGTTCTGTCTGGCCTTGTCCACTCTACAGGCAATGGCAGCTTCTCGCTGAAAAAGGGCCGTGTAAGCATGGTGACCGATATAGGCGGAGGAACTACCGACATCACGCTGCTGGAGGAGGTGTCTGACGATGCCACCTGTGAGTATCCGTTGAAGGCTATTTCCTCAACGGACGGCATTGGCGTAGGCGGCAACAATATTGATGATGCCTACTGGACATATCTTCTTCGTCTGCTGTCCAAGGGGAAACAGAGTGATGGCGGATGTTGCTACGACAGTCTGAGCGATGACTCCTTGAAAGAATGCCTGCTCGCCCCTTTTGTCGGTAAATTAGGCTCTTTTATAGACATGGAAGATGCGTGGCTTAACTTCAAACAGGGGTTGACAACGCACATACAGTTTCCGTCGGCTTATTTGAAATGGCTCAAAACCGCCGGGCATAATCAGGTGGCTCAAAAGCTGACAGGCATCATGATTGGCGTTGACGAGATTGATGTGGCCGAATTGAAGAAGGCTGTCTTCATGCCTACATTCCAGGCAATTGTCGGCAAAGTACGTGAGTTCCTTCAGCTTAACATGGATAAAATACGGCTCTACAGATATTGTCCGTGGATAAAAGTTAGGACTGCTAACCAAAATAT
>JBJEAY010000140.1:0-3075 GCA_051869575.1 Prevotella sp.
AGACCTTCAAGTATGGCTATCGCAACGTGATTGTGGTGAAGAAGATGACCTTCCCCAACGACAAGGTGCTGACCATCGAGTTGTCGGAGAAGCAGATAAGCGGACGCACCATCTCGCTCAGCATCGACTACGAGGATGTGCTGTCGGCCGATTCGTTTAACCATATATTGTTGGAGGAGGAATGATGAAAATGAAGAATGAAGACGGGTTGTTGAGCGTATGCGAAAAATGTAGAATGAAGAAACAACGTTCGGCGGCCAAAAGGAAAGCCAATAGGCTTGCGCATACATTATTGCTGATAGCCATCTGTTTTATGGCAAGTATGATTCCGGCTATGGCACAACAAAACAGCGACCGCATATCCTTGGGCTTTGGCTGCCTGTATGAGCGAGGGCTGGACGTGACGCTGTCCTACGAGCATGATACGAAGTATCACAATGCGTGGGAGTATTTTGCCAACGGCTACATCAAGTGGGACGAGTGCGCCTCGTGCGGTCATGTCTGTCCTGAGAGTTTCTGGAACAATTACCGCAGTTATGGTTTCGGCTTTGCCTATAAGCCCTGTGTGTCGAGAGGGCGCAATCACCATGGCAACATGCGTCTCGGTGCGTCGGGAGGTAGCGACACCCATGATTTCTTGGGTGGCATCCACCTCGGCTATGAGCATAACTATACACTCAGACACGGTTGGAAGCTGTTTTGGCAGGTGAAGACTGACGTGATGATTAAGGGCGAAGACCTGTTTAGAACGGGTATTGTCCTGGGTGTGAAACTTCCTGTAAAATGACTATGCGTATGAAGAAGCTATTATCAATACTTGCAGTTGCGGCAACGATGTTGCTCACTGCCTGTGACGAGCATCAGGACTTTCCCGACACAGCAATGAAGGTCACCCATATCTTGACCACTGACGGCAAGGTGATGCCCTACGAAACCTACGAGCAATCGGGCAAGCAAGCCATTGCCGTGGTGTTCAATATCAACCAAAGGGAAGAGATGGAGGGGAACGGATATGCCGTCTATCTGTGGGACATCGCTCCCGAAGCCTTTGCCGACAGCATCGGTGTAGAGCAAGACACATCCTGTGACCTCTCCGCCTACGATGGCAATGCCAATACCTTTGCCCTTTATGGCACGATCGATGTGAAGTCGCCTTTGGCTGAGCGTGTCTTCGACCTGTGGCGTTACGGGCAGAGTGCCTATATACCGAGTGTGGCGCAGATGCGTCTGCTCTATCATGCCAAGGACATCATCAACCCCTACATCCTGAAATGCGGCGGCACGCCCATCCCCGATGAGGATGATGACTGTTGGTATTGGACTTCAACGGAGGTAGAAGGACAAGCGACTGCCAAGGCATGGCTCTACTCCCTTGGCAGCGGTGCCATACAGGAGACTCCCAAGTGGCAGCCGCATAAGGCGAGACCCATCATCACGATTATGGATTAACCCATATACGGACATCGAGAATCACCCGTATCATCATCAAAGTACAACAATTAAAAAAGAAAAAGCATGAAAAAGAATTTGATTCTAATGTTGGGACTTGGAGCTGTGCTCCTCACGTCCTGTGACCAAGACATCGTCAATGAGATTTACCTGCCCGGTGGCGGCGGTTCGGTGGTCGTGACCGACAGCACCAAGACATCCTACCTCAGCATCAACACCACCATTGCACCAAATGGAGTGCAGACACGTGCCATCAACGACGCATGGGAGAATGGTGATGCCATTGGCGTACATGCCAACTATGCGTCCGGCAGCAACTGGTTTACCAACGGCAAGTTCGTGAGGAAAGACAACACCTCGCAGTTTGTGAGTGAAGTACCTTACTATTACCAAGACCAGCAGACCTGTAATGTGAAGGCATACTACCCGTACAATGCCTCCGTGACATCAAGCAACCCGAGCATTGCGTTTACCTGTTCCTCTACTGCCACTCCTCAAAAACAGAAAGAGGTGGACTTCATGTATGCAACTGCCAGCACAAGATGGTCAACTACGCCAAATCTTGTTTTCCAGCATCAAATGACAAGAGTGATTTTCAACGTCATTGCAGGTAACGGCTTTACTGGTACGCTTAATGGCGGCAAGGCATCTTCGGAACTTCTGGACGGTGACTTCACCCTCTGGGCTGTTGGTAATGGCTCGTTCAATACCACGTCTGGCATTGTAACTCCGGGTTCTTCCTTTACAACATTCCATTTGACAGGCGTAAGCAATAGTGCGACAGGTGTGGCTCATTGCCTGACCTTCGAATTGATACTTCCACCTCAGAGTACAGAAAACATAGAGTTTCAGTTAGTGACTGACACGAACATATCCATCACATCGGTTATAGCCAATGAATGTTCCCATACAAAATGGGATGCCGGATATACCTATACCTACAACGTGGTCTGCAACAAGGAATCCTTCAATATCCTCTCCAGCAGCATCAAGCCGTGGGTGAACAGCAGTGAAGAAACACTTGTACCTACAGAGTGACAATATTTCATAGAGAAGCCATGCTGCAATGGTGGCGAGGCTTCTCTCTCCAAACAACCATCATCGTAAAGTAAATGGAAGAAAGCAAAGAGTTACAGGGTTTTTACAAGATATTCAGGGCGGTGATTTACGTCTCCATCCTGATGGAGTTCTTCGCCTACGCACTGGAGCCGGAGCAGTTGGATTTCTTGGGCGGCGTGGTGACGGACATCCACACTCGCATCAAGCGGTGGATGATTTACCATGACGGCAACCTTGTGTATAGCAAGGTGGCTACGTTCCTGCTGATATGTATCACCTGTGTGGGAACGCGCAACAAGAAGCATCTGGAGTTTGACGCTCGTAGGCAGGTGCTCTATCCGCTGCTTTCGGGAGTGCTGCTGATTGTGTTGTCCGTATGGCTGTTCGGTCATTCGATAATGCCCCGTCTATACACCCTCCGTTTGAACACCTGGCTCTATATGCTCACTTCCATCGTCGGTGTCGTGTTGGTGCATATCGCCCTCGACAATATCTCCAAGTTCCTGAAGGAGGGACTGCTGAAAGACCGCTTCAACTTCGAGAACGAGAGCTTCGAGCAATGCAGGG
>JBJEAY010000141.1:0-3068 GCA_051869575.1 Prevotella sp.
AGAAAATAATTGATTAAATATCGTTCCATATTTTCTTTCCAAAATCTTTGATTTTATAAATGCTTTACCAAACATCTGTATCACACCATTATGAGTGGATACTTCATACCTGAATGATACCAATAATGCAGAAACAGCATAATATGCAGCATAATACAATCTATTGGCGGCTGTTTCAACAAAGCCATTATCAATTGAACCTACAGCTTCATTATATGTACGTAAAGATTTCTCCAACCGATACTTTACTATTTCCCTTCTGTCTTCATCATTTAATCCCTTAATCATATTGCAATCCCCTCATTTCTTACGTTATGATTAAAAATGGTGAAATGGTTTTCGTTCCATTCTTTTGTTGAAAACAACACAGGATTGATAATCTCGTCCATATCCCATCCTAATTCACGCAGTGGATATGAATACTTGTCATAATCTGGCAAAGTAACACGCGGCTTATCAATAAGGACAAGGACATCCCAATCACTATTCTCTTCAGCATCTCCACGAGCGCGAGAACCGAAGAGTATAGCATGCACCGTAGGGTCAATGCCATTCAATACCTTGCGCATTGCCTTAATCATATCTTCTTTATCAACCATGGCAATTATACTCCTAATTAATATCAAACATTATTAACTTCGCCGCAAAGTTACAAACAATTTTCCATTCCGCCAAACTTTTCGCCGATTATTTGCACTTCTGAGCAGCATCATCTTCTTCTCCTCAGCATAGCGTCACATGTCACATGGATTTCGGGAAGAATTATTCCTCCTTGCATGGCATAGATTGAGCAAGCTCATCTCTGCTCATACCCCCTTAGGTTTGTATAAGCCATGGTTTTCATCTCCAAACATCCAACAACTGTTAAAAACGCCCATCAAATCATCACTTTTTACCCCAAACTCTTGCACAACTCAAATAAATGTCTTATCTTTGCAGCAACATACTTACCCCGCTTCCCGTAAGAACAGCGCGCTCAGGGTAAGTTTTTTGTTTTATGGACATGACATTACAAATGACAATTATGAAAAAGACTGCATTGATAACTGGTGCTACAAGCGGAATAGGCGAAGCTTGTGCGCGCAAATTCGCCGAGGGCGGATATAAACTCATTATCACCGGACGCAATGCCGAAAAGCTTGCAGAGCTGAAGGCCGAACTGCCAACGGAAGTGCTGACGCTATGCTTTGACGTGCGCGACCGCAAGGCTGCCACAGATGCCATCAATGCGCTTCCCGAGGAATGGAACACTATTGACGTGCTGATAAACAATGCCGGACTCGCCCTCGGTCTTGAACCGGAATACGAAGGCGACTATGAGGATTGGGACACGATGATCGACACCAATATCAAGGGACTGCTCACCATGACGCGACTGATTGTTCCGCGAATGATAGAGCGCAACGCAGGACATGTAATCAACATCGGTTCGGTGGCTGGAGATGCCGCATACGCAGGCGGCAACGTGTATTGCGCCACCAAGTCGGCGGTGAAGGCCATCACCGACGGACTGAGAATAGACGTAGCACATTCGGCAGTGAGGGTGACAAATCTCAAACCAGGACTGGTGGAGACACACTTCAGCAACGTACGCTTCCATGGCGACGACCAGCGTGCCGACAATGTATATAAAGGTATCACTCCGCTGACAGGGGCTGACATCGCCGATGTAGCCTTCTATGCCGCCAGTGCACCCGCCCATGTCCAGATAGCCGAGGTGTTGATACTCGCCACTCATCAGGCCAACGGCAGTGTGATACACCGCAACTGAGGCTTATCAGATATTATCTTCCCTTCGTTGATGCATTGAAAACTTACAATATAGGTGCCGTGTGGAATACACTGCACCTATTTTATTTCACCTCAGAGATACAAACAATTTTCCATTCCTCCAAACTTTTCGCCGATTATTTGCATAATTATCATGCGAAAGTCCCCCGCCGCCGTAGGGTCTTACCTCGTGTAAGACCGCCCACTGCCGCAAGCTCAATAGAAGTACGAGCGTCTCGCCCGCGGCTGTTCACTTCTTCTTCCCCACAATCATGTTCCACATAATCACGAGGAATAGTGACCAAAGTAGTATCTGCATAACACAGGTTTATTAGTCTTAATCACTCTGACAAATATCCCTCAACCTGACGTTTCAGTATCGGCAAATCATCTTTAATCACAAGCCACATAATCTCTACATCTACTGCAAAATAGTCGTGCACTAAAATATGGCGCATTTTTTCTATTACACGCCAAGGGGTATCAGGATGGGAATCCTTGAACTCTTTTGTGAGCTTATATATGGCTTCACCAATAATCTGAATATTATATGCAGTTGCATGAAGATGCAGGGAGCTTTCCAACAATTGTTGTTTGTTCTTTCCATTTACATATTCCTCAACTTTCTGAATTGCGTTAAGAATATGCAATAATCTCGTCCTGTCTTTAACGGTTTCTCTCATACACCAATATTTTATCGCGGTTTGCACTCTCTACTGCAAATGGAAGTAATTGCCCTTCCCTAACCATATCAACACGGCGATTAAGCCGGTCTTCAAGGTCACAAATCATCGCAAAATAGCTTAAACCCATACGGGCATCGGGGGACAACTCAACCATTATGTCTATATCGCTGTCTTCCCTTTCCTCATTGCGAGAAAAGGAACCGAACACCCAAGCCTTCTCAACAGGTTTCGTCTTGAAGTATTCTCGAATAGAGTTTACCACACTTGCATTCATAATGATCTTATATAAATAGTAACTTCGCCGCAAAGTTACAAACAATTTTCCATTCCGCCAAACTTTTCGCCGATTATTTGCATTTCTGAGCTCTCATCATCTTCTTCTCCTCAGCATAGTGTCACATGTCACATGGATTTCGGGAAGAATAATTCCTCCTTGCATGGCATAGATTGAGCAAGCTCATCTCTGCTCATCCCCCCCTTAGGTTTGTATAAGCCATGGTTTTCATCTCCAAACACCCAACAACTGTTAAAATCACCAGTCAAATCATCACTTTTTACCCCAAACTCTTGCACAACTCAAATAAAAGTCGTACCTTTGCAGCACGAGAACCC
>JBJEAY010000142.1:0-3067 GCA_051869575.1 Prevotella sp.
TAAGAGCGGAGCCGGACAGTATTTCACCCCGCGAGCCTTGATCAAAACCATCGTGAAGTGTGTCAATCCCCAGTTGGGTAAGACCATTGCCGACCCTTGCTGTGGTTCCGGCGGCTTTTTACTTGCCGCCAAGTCGTATATGGATGAGCAGAATCCCGGTGAAGAAGAAAACGAGAAACTGAAATACAGCACGTTTTATGGCAATGAGATTGTTCCGAATACCTACCGTATGTGTCTGATGAATCTCTTGCTTCATGGCATTGGTGAGTTCGGAGGCGTGCCTCCCATCAAGTGTGTTGACAGCCTTGCTTCACAGCCTGGCGACAGTGATTTGCGTGATTATGTGATGACAAATCCTCCGTTTGGCAAAAAGTCTTCTACCATGATAGAGGTGGTTGAAAAGGACAAGGAGACCGGTGAAGAGGTAGTGAAACTGAAACGCGGGCAGGACAACTATGTCCGTAACGATTTCATTGCCGTAACGTCAAACAAACAACTCAACTTCGTTCAGCACATCAAGTCAATGTTGAAAATCGGTGGCACAGCCGCAGTCGTCCTGCCCGACAATGTCCTGTTTGAGGGTGGTGCTGGCGAGACAATACGTAAGAATTTGCTTGCATCATGCGACCTGCACACCATCTTACGCTTGCCGACCGGCATATTCTACGCGCAAGGGGTAAAGGCCAACGTGTTGTTCTTTGAGAAGAAGCCCACCACAAGCACCCATCAGACCAAAGAGGTGTGGATATACGACTACCGCACGAACGTCAAGCATACATTGAAGCAAAATCCGCTTACGGAGAGTAGCCTTGACGACTTTGTCGCTTGCTATAAGCCTGATGACAGATACCACAGAAAGGAAACGTATAATGCAGAAACCAACCCGACAGGGCGTTGGCGCAAGTACTCTTACGAAGATATTATTAGCCGTGACAAGACCAGCCTTGAAATAACCTGGCTAAAGTCGGGTGAAGAACAGGAGGATTGCACACTTGCCGAGTTACTGGACATAATCGAAGAGAAAAGCAACAGCATTAACGATGCCGTAGCAGAGCTGAAGAAACTGATGGCTAATATAGCAGAGGAGTAAAAATGCCGCCATACAGGAGGCTAATTGAAAATCATGAAGCATCTATGTCAACAGTGTCAACAAATATACAGGAGATAGATTACAATGAAATACTGCTACAAGCCGTAGCAGTTATCGAATCATCCCGCTCGCAAATCGCCCGCAAACTAAACGAATCGGTTTCCAATGCTTATTGGAACATTGGAAAACTTTTATATGACAGGAAGTTAGAGGGCAAACATGGAGATAGTGTCGTAAAACGGTTGTCGTATGACTTGAAAACAAGATTTCCTCACATCGGACTTTCGCCACGCCAACTATGGAATATGAATGATTAAGATGGACACTAAGCAATTACGTCAAAAGATACTCGAGCTTGCCATTCACGGAAAGCTCGTGCCGCAAGACCCGAATGACGAACCTGCATCGGTGCTTCTCGAACGTATCCGTGCAGAGAAAGAACGACTGGTAAAAGAGGGGAAAATCAAGAAAAGTCGAAAGTCAACCAAGACTTCCGATATGCCCCATTATGAGAACGTGCCGTTTGAAATACCCGATAATTGGGTGTGGACGACTGTTGAAGCAATAAGCAATTATGGCGACTGCAACAATGTTTCTGTAACAGATATTGCTGCTGACGAATGGGTACTAGAACTTGAAGATTTGGAAAAAAACACAGCTTCCATTATTCAAATGCTATCTAAAAAAGAAAGAAGTATTAAAGGTGTGCGCCATAAATTCAAAAAAGGAGATGTATTATATTCCAAATTGCGCACATATCTGAATAAGGTATTGGTTGCTCCTCAAACAGGGTATTGCACAACTGAAATTATTCCATTCAGTTCATATTGTGGTATTTCAACACATTATTTGTGCCATGTGCTGCGGTCTGCATATTTCCTTGATTATACACAGCAATGTGGTTATGGCGTAAAAATGCCGAGATTAAGTACAAATGATGCGTGTAAAGGAATGATACCATTACCACCTCTTGCAGAACAACAGCGTATTGTAATAGAAATCGAGAAATGGTTTGCTGCAATTGACCAAATCGAACAAGGAAAAGCTGACTTGCAGACCATAATCCAACACACCAAGAGCAAAATCCTTGACCTTGCTATTCACGGCAAACTCGTTCCGCAAGACCCAAATGATGAGCCAGCCATTGAATTGTTAAAGCGCATAAATCCCGACTTCACACCTTGTGATAACGGGCATTATGAGCAGTTGCCGCAAGGATGGACGGTTTGTCGGCTTGAAAATATTGTAAGTTATGAACAACCTACAGCATATATTGTAGATTCAACGGCTTATGATGACTCTTATTCAACCCCTGTTCTGACAGCAGGTAAATCATTCATAATTGGATATACTAATGAGGAAACAGGCATATATTCAAACCTCCCTTGTATAATCTTTGATGATTTTACAACAGACTCAAAATTAGTAGATTTCCCTTTCAAGGTTAAATCATCTGCTATGAAGATTCTAAAAGTATGCAAGGAGATTGAGATTGATTACGTGGCAATGTTTATGAGTATTACCAGATTGGTTGGCAACACCCATAAGCGATATTGGATTTCCGAATATTCCAAATTAGAAATTCCGTTACCACCAAAAGGAGAGCAAAAAAGAATCGTTCATGCCATTCACGACATCTTTGCACAATTAGATACGATAATGGAGGGCTTATAAACTCTCCATTATTATATCCAAAGCCACAAAAGCTTTATTTACGGTTTCTATAATCCTTTGTTGCTCCTTATAAGGTGGAATAGGTACGTCAATTGCCTTGAACAGTTTCTTATTCAAATGTGGAATGGCAGAGCCAACCTTATTCTCTCGCAGTATGTTCCTGTGCAAGTTGATAATTTGTAACACATACTCGATGTTCATATTATCATTGATAGAAAGCTGCTTAAAAGTACTTCCTTGATAACCATCTATTGGAGTTCGGAACACCTCACCAGAGTTTTCGCCATCCACCAATATCATTAG
>JBJEAY010000143.1:0-3066 GCA_051869575.1 Prevotella sp.
CGCAGTGATGGCAAGTTGCCAGTCAGGAGAGAAGACTTCTGCCACAACAGAGTCAGGTCTGAATCCTGCAGCCTTTGATTCAACAATCAATGGAAAGAAAACCGCGTTGTTCACCCTCAAGAACACCAATGGGATGGAAGTTTGCATCACCAATTTCGGTGCGCGAGTTGTATCACTTGTTGTCCCCGACAAGGACGGTAAACCCACTGACGTAGTGTTGGGTTATGACAACATCGCCCAGTATGCCGACATTGAGAACTCCCCCAGCGACTTCGGTTCTTCGGTTGGACGTTATGCCAACCGCATCAACCAGGGAAAGATTACCGTCGAAGGCAAGGAATATCAGTTGCCTCAGAACAACTTTGGCCATTGCCTGCACGGAGGTCCCACTGGATGGATGTATCAAGTGTATGATGCAGAACAGGTGAACGACTCCACATTGAAGATGACTATTGTATCACCCGATGGAGATAATGGTTTCCCCGGCACTGTTACTGCAACAACAACTTATACATTACTTAGTAACAATACACTCGACATTGTTTGGGAGGCTACTACCGACAAGGAGACTATCATCAATCAGACAAACCACAGCTATTTCAATCTCAACGGCGATCCCTCGAAGCCAGGCATGAACATGGTTCTGTATGTTAATGCCGACAACTATACTCCCGCCGACGCCACCTATATGACAACAGGTGAGATTGCACCCGTGGAAGGAACACCTATGGACTTCCGCAAGGCTCACGCCATCGAGGAGACAATTGTTGACACTACATTCCAGCAGATTAAGAATGCCTCTGGTTACGACCACAACTGGTGTCTGAACACATATAAGGACGGTAAGGGCGACGACACACAGGTGTGCGCCTCACTCTACTCTCCCGTCACAGGCATCTTCCTTGAGATGTTTACAAATGAACCGGGAGTGCAGGTATATACTGGCAACTTCCAGGGCACAGGCATTGCCTGCAAGCATGGCATCAAGTATCCCAAGCAGGTGTCAGTATGCCTCGAAAGCCAGAAGTATCCCGACTCTCCCAACAAGAAGGACTGGCCACAGCCCTATCTCAAGCCAGGAGAGAAATATTATAGCCACTGCGCATATAAGTTTAGCGTGAAATAGCATTTTCCTAACTGAAATAATAACTAAAATAACTTATTAAAAAAAATGAATTGGTCATCAACAGAATTTATTTGGCTCGACTGGGTTGTACTCGCCATTGGTGTAATTGGCGTAGTATGGGCAGTTTGGAGAGCTATCGTTAAGGACAAGCAGGCACAGAAGGGCGAGGACTCTTCCGCCTATCTCTTCGGTAAGGGCGAGCCCTGGTATGTAATCGGTATGGCAATCTTCGCAGCCAACATCGGTAGTGAGCACCTCGTAGGTCTTGCCGGTACAGGAGCGAAGAGTGGTGTGGGTATGGCCCACTGGGAGATGCAGGGATGGATGATCCTCATCCTCGGATGGTTGTTCGTACCGTTCTATCAGCTTCTCATCAACAAGATGGGCAAGATTATCACCATGCCCGACTTCCTGAAGTTCCGCTACACACAGCGCACAGGTTCATGGTTGTCAATCATCACTCTTGTGGCTTACATTCTTACAAAGGTGAGCGTTACCGCACTTACCGGTGGTATCTTCTTCGAGTATCTTTGGGGCCTCAACTTCTGGGCAGGAGCTATCGGTCTTATCATCCTTACAACTATCTTCACCGTGTTTGGTGGTATGAAGGGTGTGATGACTCTCTCTACTATTCAGACTCCTATCCTCGTGATTGGTTCATTCCTCGTTCTCTTCCTCGGTTTGGCTACTCTTGGTGGCGGCAGTATCGGTGAGGGATGGACAAGCATGATGAACTACTGCAACCAGCTGAACAACGGCTACGGAACAACACACATGTTCCACTGGGAAGCTGGCGACAGCATGTATCAGGAGTATCCCGGATTCGTAGTGTTCATTGGTGCAACCATCATTGGTTTCTGGTATTGGTGTACCGACCAGCACATAGTTCAGCGTGTACTCGGTCAGGTGCCTGGCGAGAGCAATGAGGAGGTGATGAAGCGTGCCCGCCGCGGTACTATCGCTGCCGGTTTCTTCAAGGTTCTCCCCTGCTTCATGTTCCTCATCCCTGGTATGATTGCAGCAGCATTGGCAGAGCAAGGTTCTATCGAGATGCAGGAGACAGATGCCGCCTTTGCCATCATGGTGAAGAACGTTCTTCCTGCCGGTATCAAGGGTATCGTGACCATCGGCTTCATCTGCGCTCTTGTAGCATCGCTTGCTGCATTCTTCAACAGTTGCGCAACACTCTTCACCGAGGACTTCTACAAGCCTTTGAAGAAGGGCATGAGCGAGGAGCACTATGTATTCGTAGGACGTGTGGCTACAGTGGTAGTGGTTGTTCTTGGATTTGCATGGTTGCCAATCATGATGAAGATGGACACCCTCTACAACTATCTCCAGGGTATCCAGTCGCTCTTGGCTCCTGCAATGGTAGCCGTATTCGCCATGGGTATCTTCTCCAAGAAGATTACTCCCAAGGCAGGTGAATACACCATGATCGTAGGCTTCCTCATCGGTATGTTGCGACTTGTCACCAACGTCATCACCGACACTGGCAAGGCAGCTATGGACGGTGCATTCTGGGATGCCACCGCATGGTTCTGGCAGACCAACTGGCTCGTGTTCGAGTGCTGGTTGCTCGTCTTCCTCATCCTTTTCATGATTGTTGTGAGCTGCTTCACTCCTGCTCCAAGCAAGGCACAGGTAGAGGCAATCACCTTCACAGCCGAATTCAAGCAGTCAATCCGCAAAAGCTGGGGATGGTTTGATATCGTTGGTTCACTCATCGTTATCGGACTCTGCGCAGCATTCTACGCTTACTTCTGGTAATAGACAATTTATATACAATGTTGACGGGACGGCAGCATTACAATGCCGTCTCGCCAACAAATAAACAATAAAAAGACATTTATGACTGGTTTTTACGGACATTATTCAAAGGTACTCGTCTCGGTTGACTGTATCATTTTCGGCTTCGACGAAGGGGAACTGCGCGTGCT
>JBJEAY010000144.1:0-3059 GCA_051869575.1 Prevotella sp.
TTAGTCTTTTATTCTCTCTATGAAATTTATCATCTTCAAAGCCGCATTAGGATCGTGTAAACAACTTAGCTAATTCCTCAGTGGACATACTCGTCAGCTTTGCCAATAACAGATCTCTTTCAGAGGTCTTTGTCAAATTCAACAGCTTTGAGTTATTCTCCATTTGAATTTCAAGAGGATAATGCTCAATGTATATTTGAGTGATTGCATGATCAGAAGATGCGTGCCCCATGCTTTCAGAAATATAATCCATATCTACTCCTGCGTTATGCAGGTTGGTGGCAAACGAGTGCCGGCACCATGTACCTGACGGACAGATGGACTTGTCCCAATTTAGTGCTTCATGGCATATCCTAATAACACGGTCTTTTACGTTTGAGTTTTCCTGCATGGTATATTTACGGCGCAACTCTTCTGTTTTCGCACCTTTTAATATATGAGGAAAAACAAAGCCACCCCGAGTCGGAGGTGCCGCCACTTCATCTAACACATATTGTAAAGGAGGGATAATGGGAACGATAACTTCAGAACCGTCAGCGCTTCTTCGGGAAGTTTTCTTTCGGTTGAAACGGAAAGCCTTGCCATCTGTCTGATAATAATAACTGTCGTAAGTCAATCGCCCTGCATCTGCCATATTGAAGCCGTTGCACAGGTACTGGGCAAGAAACAATCCTAATGAGTAGTGGGCACGTTTGGTATATTCTTCCGACCAATGTTCGGGATATTTCTTTGAGACAAAAAGGTTATATAGCTCCGTCATCTGACAGACATTCAGGAAGCTCTGTTTGCGTTTCGCACTCTTGGGTATGCTCACAAGCCCTTTCTCCTTCTTGTTAGAAAAAGGATAAGGAACGTCTTTGAGATAGCCTTCATGTATACACCTGTTCCATACAGCACGGCAACAACGGAGATAAATCCCGGCGGTAGTATCGCTGATTTTCCCGACTATCGCCCCTTTCTCGTCTTTTACTCCATTATGCATACCGTCTTTCCACTTCTGAATTTCTGCAGCACTGATGCAGAATCCTCTAATCATATTGGTTCCGAGAATTTTTCTGAATGATTTGAGTGCGCATTCGTAGCTCTCTGCTGTGGTAAAACGTGCACCACCATCGTCTGTCCGTAATTCGTGGATGATTTGTTCCCATACACCAACAAAAGTTTGTGACTTGGTCGTATCTTCTTTGGATGGCATCACTCCATCGCTCATGATACATTGGCGTACCATTTCAAATGTCAGAATGCCACCTTTATTCAGGTTCATCAGGATTTCTTTGTATTTGAGGACAAAGCTATCTTTCCACTCTTTTTGAAGTTTGTAGTTCTCGCTCTTGCATTTAGTCGCATTACAGATGTCTGAGAACTTTCTTTCAGTGAAAGAACTTCCGACAGTAAGATAAAAGAATTTGCGGTCTATCGTGAAACGGAGAGATAACGGAAACTCACAGGCGTTTTTCCTGCGGGTACGTGAGTCCAACACGATAGAAACAGAACAGTTCCGTTCCTTGAAAAGCGACAGGGACTTTGTCAGTTTTTCCATTGCATTCATTGTTTATGTTCAACATAACCTCTGAATACAGACGCTTTGCAATGTGAGGTATACATATACAAAACACTGCATATAACCACAGAGTTCCTATCCTTAGATGGATAAAAACATTGTCGTTATATGCAGCGGTGCAATCTCGTTGTCTTCTGTCGCTGACTGGTAACCGGGCTTATGCTAATTGGTCTCAACCCCTGAAGCAACTCTCGCGTTTCGTTTGTCATAGAGTACCCTCCGACTGGCACTCCCTCTACGCATTGATTCATCGGAATGGGATAACCCTCCCACGGCGGTTAGGCAAACTCACTTTTCTTTTTCAAGAAAGAGCACCACAAAGGTCATGGCTTGCCACAAATGCATTACACGATACAAAAATACAATATTATTCTATAAATCAAGGTGTAAATGGAATATATTTGAGCTTATTTAACCGCCAAGTAGAGTCATATTAACAGAATATCTCAATGAATTATGTTATAGAATGGCATGGGATTTCATAGAAATTCTATGCGTAAACAGAGCCAACTCAAACCATTTGTTTACGCATTGTTTACGCAGACAAAGAAAAAAGCACTTGCGATTTCTCGTAAGTGCTTGATTTTGAAAGTGGACCAGCCTGGGCTTGAACCAGGGACCTCCAGATTATGAGTCTGTTGCTCTAACCAACTGAGCTACAAGTCCGATGTATCCTTTGTTGGATGCGGTGACAAAAGTAGTATTTTCCCTCGAATTATGCAAATCCTTTTGATAAAAAACTACGATACTTTATTTTTAGAACTTATATTTGCGCTTCGGGTTCTTGGGGAACCATCCTTTTTGTACCCGTTCTTCCTGTTCGAAGACCTCTTTAATCGTCCAGAAGGAAGAAAACGCAAACACGCCAAGCAAAGAAGATAAAATCACATTATCGATGCTTAATGAGGCGACCACACCGGCTATGCCGAGTACCAGAAATATCCACCAGCATTTTGTACCCCAATAGTATTCGGCCTTTACCACGACGGGGTGAAAAAGGCCGATAATCAAAAAGGTACATATTCCGATGAATAACCCCGCAAGGTGATATTCATTTAGAAATTCCATCACAATTATTTTTCAACGCGGATGGGGATTTCTTTCTTGATACTCTGTTCCAGAGAAATCAATGTCTCGGTAGCTACCACACCCGGTATTTCTTGCATTTTGTTATTCAGCAAATCCATCAGATGTTCGTTGTCGCATGCATAAAGCTTTGTCAGCATTGTGTACGGACCTGTAGTGAAATGACATTCCACAATTTCGGGAATCTTTTGTAGTTCCGCTACGACAGATTTGTACATGGAGCCTTTTTCCAGTTTGATACCCACGTAGGTACAAGTTCTGTATCCCAATGATTTCGGGTTCACATGGTAACCAGAGCCTACAATGACACCTAGGTCAATCAGTCTTTGCACACGCTGATGGATAGCTGCGCGTGACACTCCACATTCGGCTGCTACGTCTTTAAAAGGGATGCGGGCATTCTGGGAGATAA